>DATEDV010000172.1:0-2086 GCA_035281485.1 Candidatus Limnocylindria bacterium
GCGATCCGCCGACGACGAGCACGCGGCCGCGCGCCTCCTTGCCGGCGTCCGGCGGAAGCGGTCTGAGCGACGCGCGGACGACCCGCGCATCGAGCGTCTGGCTCGGGGCCGTCAGCGCACGCCCACGGCGACCGCGACCGCGAGGTCGCGGATGTGGGAGATGCTCACCGTGAGCGGCTCGGACAGGCCCAGCGCGCGGCGGCGCTGCTCCGCGCGGCCGTGCAGCGTGACCGTCGGCTGCCCGTAGGGCGTGCGCCGGATCTCGATCTCGCGCCAGCCCACGCCGCGGACGCCCAGCCCGAGCACCTTCGACACGGCCTCCTTCGCGGCCCAGCGCCCGGCCAGATGCAGCACGTTGCGCCGGCAATACATGCGCTCCCACTCCGTGTACACGCGCTGCAGGAAACGCGTGTCGTGCTTCTCGAGCACGCCGCGGATGCGGTGCGTCTCGATGATGTCGATGCCGACCTCCGTGCCCGCCGCGGTCATTCGACGGTGACGGCCTTCGCGAGATTGCGCGGCTGATCCACGTCGTTCCCGCGGCGATCGGCGATGTGGTAGGCGAGGAGCTGCAGCGGCACGACCGCCAGCACCGGCGACAGCAGCTCGTGCAGTGGCGGCACCCAGATGACCTCGTCGGCGTACTGCTTGATGTCGTCATCGCCGTCGGTCGCGAGCGCGATCACGATGCCGGCGCGCGCGCGCACCTCCTGGATGTTCGACACCATCTTCTTGTACACGGAGTCCTGGAGCGCGATCGCGACGACCGGGAGCGTCTTGTCGATGAGCGCGTTCGTACCGTGCTTCATCTCGCCCGCGGCCGTGCCCTCCGCGTGGATGTAGGAGAGCTCCTTCAGCTTCAGCGCGCCTTCGAGCGCCGTCGGGTAGTTCACGCCGCGCCCGAGGTGCAGGAAGTTCTTCGCGTCGTAGTAGCGGTGCGCGAGGGCTCGGATCTTCGGCTCCTCGCGCAGGACGGCGTCGATGAGCGTCGGCAGGTGGAACGCCTCCGCGAGCAGCTTGCGCGCGACGTCCGGCTCGATCGAGCCGCGCCGCTGTGCGAGGTAGACGGCGAAGAGGAAGAGGTCGACGAGCATCGCCGTGTACGCCTTCGTCGACGCGACGCTGATCTCCGGCCCCGTGTGCAGGTAGATGATGTCGTCGGAGATCCGCGTCGCCTCGCTGCCCATGACGTTGACGACGCTGAGCAGTCGCGCGCCGCGCTCCTTCGCCGCATGCATCGCGCTGAGGGTGTCGACCGTCTCACCCGACTGCGACACGGCGACGACGAGCTGTCCCTGCGAGACGACGGGGTCGCGATAGCGGTACTCGGACGCGATCTCGACGTCGCACGGGATCTTCGCGAGCCGCTCGACGAGATATTTCCCGACGAGCGATGCGTGCGCCGCGGTGCCGCACGCCACGAACGTGATGCGCGGCAGCGCCCGCACGAACTCGTCCGTCATCTTCACGTCCTTGTCGAAGACGACGCGGCCGCTGGAGCGATCGACGCGGCCGAGCAGCGTGTCGGAGATCGCGCGCGGCTGCTCGGAGATCTCCTTGATCATGAAGTGCTTGTAGCCGGCCTTCGCCGCGCCGACCGGATCGAGGTCGATCTTCTTCGCCGGCCTCTCGATCTCGGAGCGGTCCGCGATCCGCCGGAATCGCACGCTCCGGTCCGTTACGACGGCGAGGTCGCCGGGCTCGAGGAACGACATCTCGCGCGTGTGCTCGATCAGCGCGGTCATATCGGAGGCCACGAAGTTCTCGTTCGTCCCGTGACCGACGATGACGCCCCCGGCGTTGCTGATGCGTGCCGCGACGATGGTGCCCGGATGCGTCGTCGAGATGAACGCGAGCGCGGCGGCGCCTTCGAGGCGCGGCAGCACGGCGAGCGCGGCGTCCTCGAGGGTGCGGCCCTGCTTCAGCTCGTCCTCGAGAAGATGCACGACGACCTCGGTATCGGTCTCCGACGAGAAGCGGTGGCCGGCCTTGACCAGCGGCTCCTTCAGCTCCTGGAAGTTCTCGATGATGCCGTTGTGGATGACGGCGGTCGCGCTGCGGCAATCGACGTGCGGGTGCGCGTTCT
>DATEDV010000173.1:0-5991 GCA_035281485.1 Candidatus Limnocylindria bacterium
ACCTTCTCCGCGAGCGCGAGCAGCGTCGGGACGGGGCCGAACGGCTCGCCGCGGAAGTCCAGGTCGAGGCCCGCGCAGATCACTCGCCGGCCGCTTGCGACGAGCTTCCGCACCACACCGACAACGGCGTGGTCGAAGAACTGCACCTCGTCGATGCCGACGACGGTCGTATCCGGCGAGAGCAGCTGCAGGATCTCCTCGGCCACGAGCACCGGCCGCGCCGCGAACGAGTCTCCGTCGTGCGAGCTCACGGTTTCCGCGGCGAAGCGGACGTCGATCGCCGGCTTGAAGACCTGGACGGCACGACGCGCGATGACGGCGCGCTTCATGCGGCGGATGAGCTCCTCGCTCTTTCCGCTGAACATCGAGCCGACGATGACCTCGAGCCCGGGGTGGGCTGAGGTCGTCACCGGCGGCAGCTAACGGCCCGGAGCGGCCTCCGCCTTCGAGGCCGGCTGCTCCGCGGTCTTGGTCCCGTACCGCTTGTTGAAGCGGTCGACGCGACCCTGGATGTCCAGGATGTGCTGCTTCCCGGTGAAGAACGGGTGGCACTTCGCGCAGACCTCGACGTGAAGCTCGGGCTTCGTCGATCCGGTCATGAACGTGTTGCCACAGGCGCACTGCACCTTCGCCTGCATGTACTTGGGATGGATCTTCTCTTTCATCGGGTCCTTCTCTCTATGCCGCCGGGATGACGTTGACCTTGCGCCGGTCGTCGCGCGCCGCGGTGTAGCGCACCTCGCCGGCGACGAGCGCGAACAGCGTGTGGTCCTTGCCGACGCCCACGTTCTGACCGGGAAGCAGGCGTGTGCCGCGCTGCCGGACGAGCACGGTGCCCGCCTCGACGCGCGAGCCGGCGAACTCCTTCACGCCGAGCCGCTGCCCGGCGGAATCGCGACCGTTGCGGGTGGAACCCGCGCCTTTCTTGTGTGCCATCTCTTATGCCTCGATCTTCGTGATCCGGAGGGTCGTCTCCCCCTGGCGGTGTCCCCGTCCGCGCCGCTGGCGGGTCTTGTTCTTGTAGCGCAGGACCTGGATCTTCGGGCCCTTGCCGTGAGCGACGATCTCCGCCGTCACTTTCGCGCCACCGAGCGCCGACTCGCCCGCCTTCACGTTGTCACCGTCCGCGATCACGAGGATCTCGCCGAGCGTGACGGTGTCACCGACCTTGCCGGCGAGGCTGTCGACGCTGACGAGGGCGCCCTCTTCGACGCGGTACTGCTTGCCGCCGCTGCGGACGATGGCGTACATCGGGAACACGGACCATCCGGACAGAAAAAGTCGCCGCGCACGTGCGCGACGTATGAAAAGTATACCGGACGGCCGGGCTGATCCGGCCGTCCGGCGCTGGTCTACGCTCGTGCCCGCCGCGTGAAGGTCTCCGGAAGACCGATCATCCGGACGAGATACGTCGCGATCCCAAGGAGCGCCGAGAGCCCCATGATCGGCGCGACGAACGCGACGGGGTGCGTGAACGCGGGCCGACCCTCGCCCGAGCCGACGATGATCAGCACCGCGATGAAGGCGGCGGCGCCGATGTTGAGGCCCCAGAAGATGACCTGGTCCGCCCAGGGCCACGTGCGCGGTCGGAGCGGAAGCTTGCTCAGCGTCGTCGGCGCATCCGTCGTCGTGACGAGGATCGCGCCGAACAGCGCGTTGGTCATGACGCCGACGAAGTACGCGTGGTCCAGGGCGTGGAGCAGACCGATCGAGACTCCCGCGATGTCGCCCTGCGCGGCGATGAACTGCTGCACGAGGATCGCCTGCAGGACCACCGCGAGGACGAGGAACGGGACGGCCACAGCGATGTGCCGTGCGCCCGTCGTCGCCATCCACGGGGCCGCGAGCGCTGCGCGGCCGATGCGCACGGCCGCGATCACGATGCCGGCCAGCGTCAGCAGCGTCGCGATGCCGGGGAGCGCCTGCGCCAGCTGCGGCGGAAGGTTCGCGGCGAGGAGGAGGCTGGCTGAGAGCAGCAGGCCGCCGACGAACAGGAGGTAGACCTGCGCGAGGCCGAGCCTCGTGCGTCCGCTGCTCCCGATCAGCTGCCACTCGGCGAAACCGGCGGCGACGAGCACGAGGTAGCCGCCGGTCTGCGCGGACGCGTGCGCGCCCACGAGGTCGGTGCCCGTCGGCAAGGCATTGCCCGTGGCGAGCAGCACCTGGACGATGACGCCGAGGACCGAGCCGATGACGAGCGTGGTCAGGCCGAGGAGCACCGAGAGCTTCGGTATGTCGAGGCGCGCGAGGCCGCCCTGCGCCTGGGCGCGCTCGTACACGAACCACCACCAGTACGCGATGATCGCGAGCTCCGCGAGACCGAACACGGCCCGCAGGATGAAGACGCCCGACCAGAACGCCATGACGTAGGCGGCGGTGCCGAGCGCGCTCAGCATCACGGGGGCCGCGAGGTCTTCACGATCGCGCGCGAAGATCCAGATCGCGATGCCGATCACGCCCATCGTGATCCAGCCGAGCGTGCCGGAATGGAGATGCGTGAGGAGCGTGTCACGATCGAGAGCACCGAAGATCTGCGTCGCGTTGGCGAGCCCCAAGAGGACTGTGAGCGTGAAGATCATGAGGGCGTACTGGAACGCCCGTCCGACCTCAGCGCGTGCGCGCATGGCCGTCCCTCCCTCTGCGTCTGGCGCGAGAGCCTAGGACTACCGAGCGCGTGAGTCGAGCGCGACCACCTGCACGTTCTCCGGCAGCGAGCCGCGGGTGACCGAGAGCTTCGGCACGGGCGTCAGCTCCTTCACACCGAGCTCGTGTAAGAGGCGCTCGAAGGGGCTGTCCTTTTTCTGAACCTCGGGGTCGTACGACATCGGGACCACGACCTTCGGCTCGAGCTGGTGCACGACCTCCGCGGCCTTCGCCGCCGACAGGTTGGTGTCCGCGCCGGTGATCGGCACCAGGACGATGTCGACGTCGCCGAGCCGCTCGAGGTCAGCCGCGGGCAGCGAGTGGCCGAGGTCGCCGAGATGGCAGATGACCAGATCGTCGAGGCGGATGGAGAACACGGTGTTGCGCCCGCGCGCGCTTCCCCTCTCCTCGTCATGGAAGGTGCCAAGGCCGGTGACGAGCACCTCGCGCACCTCGTACTCGCCCGGGCCGCGCAGCACGACCGGCTCGCCGGCGACGGACTTGAGGCTCGCGTGACCGGCGTGGTCGTGCGAGATCGTCACCAGGCCCGCTTCGGTGCGGGGGATGGCGTGACCGGACTTGGGATCGGGCGGATCGGTGAGGACGATGCCCTCACGACCGCGCATGCGGAAGCAAGCGTGTCCCAACCAAGTGAGGTCCATCGGGGGCACCACAATACGCGAAACACCCCGAGGGGCCCTCGGGTAACGGGCAGCAGGAGGGGGCCTCGGGCGCCACGGAGGCCGCCGGCTGACGCGCACCGATCAAGAAGCCGTGCAGCGGTGCCTCGCCGGCGACGCCGACGCTTTCTCGACCCTCGTCGAACGTTACGGAGGCCGGGTGTACAACATCGCGCTGCGGATCACGAACGACGCCGACGCGGCGTCCGACTGCGCACAGGAGGCATTCATCCGCGCGTACAAGGCGCTCCACCAGTACGACCCGGCACAGCCGTTCGGGCCGTGGATCTACCGGATCGTCACCAACGCCAGCCTCAATCACGTGCAGCGCTGGCACGCGCACCAGACCGTCGTCGAGGAGCTGCCCGAGTCTGTCGAGCCCGAGGAGTCCGGACCGGAGGCGTCGGCGCTGCGGCGCGAGGCGCTGTCGGACGTGCTCGAAGCGATGGCCGAGCTGCCGCCGGCCTACCGCGCGGCGCTCACGCTACGCCACATGCAGCAGCTCTCCTATCAAGAGGTGTCGGACGCGCTGGGCATCCCCCTCGGCACGGTGAAGACGCACCTGCATCGCGCGCGCGCCGCGCTCAAGGCGCGTCTCGCCGCGCGTGCGCGTGAGACCGGATCGTGAGGCGCGAGCCGCACGGCATGCCCGACCTCGATCCGGAGGAGCGTCCGGTCCACACCGTCCTGTCGGCCATCCCCCCGCAGGCCCCGCCGCTGGGGTTCCGCGAGGCCGTCATGCGACGCGTCGCCCGGCGACAGGTCGGATGGGAGTGGCTCGTCGCGGCGCTGCTCGCGCTGCCCAGCCTCGCGTTCCTGGCGCGCCAGATCTCCGAGAGCGGCCCCGACTTCGCGACGGCGCTCGCGAACGTCTTCGCCGCCGCGTCCGGACAGGTCGCCAGCGCCGCGTTCTTCATCGATGGACTGACCGTGCTCGCGTTCGCGCTCGTCGGCGTGGGATGCGTCGTCGCGGCGCATGCGCTGATCGCCGGCGCTCCGGGGCGCCGCCGAGTGGTGCGATGACGCGACGCGACATCGCGATCGTCCTCGGCACGCTCATCGTGGCCGTGGGGCTCTCAGCGATCCTGTTCGTCGGCGCGGCCGCGACCTCGCCGGCGAGCGCGGTCGACGTGCCGGCGCGACCGCGGGTGTTCTTCGATCAGCAGCAGACGCTCCCAGCGGCTCGCTCGATCGCCGAGGCGCAGCGCCGCGTGCCCGCGCCGCTCGCGGCGTTCGTGCCGCTGCAGCGGAGCATCTCGGACACCGCTCGCGATGCGGCCGGTCTCCTCCTGACGCTCCTGCTCACGGCGACGACGCTCGTGCTCGCGAACGATCAGGTCGTGGCGGCGTACCGCGCGTCGCTCGGGGACTGGCGCTCGCAGGCGCGCGTCCTCGTCGCGGGATTCATCGTGCTCGGTCTGGCGATCTCGACCGCGGCGCTCGCGTGGGTCGTCTACCTCAGCTTCGTGACGGGCACGCTGCGCGAGGCCGCGCCGTTCGGTGCGCCGCTCGCGCTGCAGGTCGGCCTTACCGCCTTTGCGGTCTTCTGCGTGTTCGCGCTGCTCGTGCTGCTGGTGGGCTTCGCGGCGACCGCGTGGCGACTCGGCGACGCGCTGCTCCACACGCGCGCGCTCTCCCGCTTCCAGACGCAGATCCCGGCGCCGGTCGTCGCGCTCGCGGGGGCGACGATCTTCTTCGTGCTCTGGCAGATCCCGGCGGTCGGCGCCTTCGCGCTCGCCGCGGTCGTCGCGTATGCGCTGGGCGCGGTCGTGACCGCGCGTCTCGTCAAGGAAGGGGTGGGCTCGTGACCGCCGTCAGCATGAACGTGAACGCCGTGAGAGGCGTCGTATCGACCTGGCCGGGTCGCATCGTCGTCATCTTCCTGGCCGCGCTGCTCGTCGGCGGGACGATCATGGTCGTGCGCGGCAACACCGGCGGCGCGGCGGTGACCTACCGCACCGCCGAGGTGACGCGCGCCAGCATCGCGCAGACCGTCGCGATCTCCGGCTCGGTGAATCCGTCGGGGCAGGCGCGGCTCAACTTCAGGAGCAACGGCCGCATCTCGGCGATCCTCGTGGCGGTCGGACAGCAGGTCGCCGCCGGACAGGAGCTGGCGCGCATCGAGGCGACGGACCTCGAGAACGCGCTCGCGAGCGCGAGGGCGACGCTCGCGAACGCCGAGTCGAGCCTCCAGCGCCAGTACCAGTCGCAGGCCGACGCGCAGCGCAGCCTCGACAACGCCCGCAAGACGGCGACGACCGACGTGGCCAGTGCGGAGGCGGCGCTGGCGAAGATCAGATCGAATTTCTCGGCCGCGAAGGCCAACTACGAGTCGTTGACCGCTGCCGCGACCGCCGACATCGCGGCGTTCCAGACCAGTCTGGGCACCATCGAATCGCAGGTCGACGCGCTCATCACGCTGATGAGCCAGATCGTGGGCGGCGGCGACACCGGCGACCTGCGCAACGCGTACAACGCGATGACAAGCACCAAGACGCCGGCGCTGCAGAACGCGCGCGCCAACTCGAACGACCTCCTGTCGCCGGCGCTCATCGAGTACCACCGCGCGCGGAGCGCGCTGCTCTCGCTCGTCGCCGACTTCGAGCGCGCGATCGCGGCCGGGAGCGACACGACCGGCATCGCCGCGAGCTACCAGCTCGCACAGACG
>DATEDV010000174.1:0-10536 GCA_035281485.1 Candidatus Limnocylindria bacterium
CGCGCGTCGTGATCGCTCCCCAATCGTTCAAGGGCAGCGCGGATGCCGTCGCCGTCGCGAGCGCGATCGCGCGCGGCATCCGCCGTGTGTGGCCGCGCGCGGACTGCGTCGAGCTACCGCTCGCTGACGGCGGGGAGGGGACCACCGCCGCGCTCGTCCGCGCGACGGGTGGTGAGATGCGGACCGCTCGCGTGCACGATCCACTGGGTCGCGAGATCGACGCGCACTGGGGCGTGCTGGGGGACCGTGTCACGGCGGTCGTCGAGATGGCCGCCGCAAGCGGACTGCCGCTGCTGCGAGACGACGAGCGTGACCCGCGCATCGCGTCGACGCGGGGGACCGGCGAGCTCATCCTCGCCGCGGCCGCGTCCGGCGCACAGCGCATCGTGATCGGTATCGGCGGCAGTGCGACGAACGATGGCGGCGCGGGCATGGCGCGCGCGTTCGGCTATCGCTTCATCGACGCGGAGGGACGCGACCTGCCCGAGGGCGGTGCCGCGCTCGCACGGCTCGCGCGCGTCGAGGGACAGACCGACCCGCGTCTGGTGCGTCCGGCGATCGACGTCGCATGCGACGTACGAAATCCGCTGCTGGGTCCGGAGGGTGCGACCGCGGTCTACGGTCCGCAGAAGGGCGCGACGCCCGAGATCCAACGCGAGCTCGAGGCCGCGCTCACGCAGTACGCCGACGTCGTGGAGCGATTCGTCGGGCGGGACGTGCGCAGCGTTCCGGGCGCCGGCGCAGCGGGGGGCCTGGGCGCCGGTCTCATCGCGTTCCTCGACGCACGACTCGTGTCCGGCTCCGCCCTCGTTCTCGACGCCGTGCATTTCGAGAAGCGTCTCGTCGGCGCGGATCTCGTCGTCACCGGGGAGGGTCGTATCGACGGGCAGAGCGTGTACGGCAAGCTCACCCACGCTGTGACCGTCGCCGCGCGGCGACGCGGCGTGCCGGTCGTCGCCGTCGCGGGCATCGTTGGGCCCGGTCACGAGGCGATGCGTGACGCGGGGATCGAGGCGATCGAGACGCTCGCGGAGTCCGGCGCGGACCGGGATGCCGCGATGCGCGACGCGCTCCCGCGGATCGAGGACGCCGCCGAGCGCCTCATGCGCGTGCGTGCAGCGAGCCCGCGAAGCCGGTAGCGTCTAGCCCCGATGCTCGGGCCAGCGGTACCCCCCGATCGGACCTCGAGCCTCGAGCTCGTACGGATCACGGAAGCGGCCGCGATCTCCGCGGCGCACTGGATGGGTCACGGCGACAACGAACGCGCGGACGAGGCCGCAGTCGAGGCGATGCGCCGCGCGATGGACGAGGTCGCGTTCCACGGCACCGTCGTGATCGGCGAGGGCGAGCGCGACGAAGCGCCGATGCTCTATATCGGCGAGAAGGTCGGGCGCGGCGACGGGCCCGAGGTCGACATCGCCGTCGACCCGCTCGAGGGCACCAACCCCGTCGCGAAGGGGCGGGCGAACGCCCTTGCGACCATCGCCGTCTCTGAGCCCGGCGGATTGCTCCACGCGCCGGACACGTACATGGAGAAGCTCGTCGTCGGGAAGCCGGCCGCGGGCAAGGTCGATCTGGACCGTCCGGTCGCCGAGAACCTGAGGATCATCGCGAAGTCCCTCAGTCGCGACGTCGACGATCTGACCGTGGTGATCCTCGACCGGCCGCGGCATCAGAAGCTCATCGCGGAGGTCCGCGCCGCCGGCGCGCGCATCAAGCTGATCGAGGACGGCGACCTCATGGCCGCGATCTCGGTCGCCGTCGCGGGTACGGCGGTGCATGCGGTGATGGGCATCGGCGGCGCGCCGGAGGGCGTGCTCGCCGCGGCTGCGCTGAAGAGCCTCGGTGCGGAGATCCTCGGACGTCTGAAGTTCCGCAGCGACGAGGAACGCGAGCGTGCCAAGAAGATGGGCGTCATGGATGACGGTCGCGTGTACCGCACCGACGACCTGGCCAGTGGTCGCGACGTGCGCTTCGTCGCGACGGGCGTCACGGATGGCGATCTGCTGCGTGGCGTCCGCTTCTTCGCCGGCGGCGCGCGGACCGCGTCGGTGCTCATGGACCGGCGGCTCGGAAAGCTGCGTTTCATCGACACGATCCATTTCGAGGACCCCGCGAACCCGCCGGTGGTCCGTCTCGACTAGTCCCCGCCTGTCGATTGACAGTTGACGCGTCCCCGGCGCGGGCGTACCGTCACGCGCCGTGCCGACGCGAATCCGCCGCCGCCGCGCGGCGCCCGAGTCCGCGGCGCTGCGTCAGCTGGGCCAGCGGCTGCGTGAGGCGCGTGTCGCCGCGGGGCTGAGCCAGGGGCAGCTGGGGTCTCCTTATTACACGCGCGCGCACATCAGCGCGATCGAGCTCGGCAAGATCCGCCCGGCGATGAAGTCGCTCGAGCACATGGCGTCGAAGCTCGGCAAGTCGGCGTCCTACTTTCTGGAGGACGCCGCGGCCCTGCGGTCGCGGCGAGCGCTCGACTTCGACGTCGATCGTGTCGCCGCGCTCGCGTCGCGAATGACGGCGGCCCAGTGCATCGCGGAAGCCGACGAGCTGCTCGAGCGGAGCGGCCTGTCGACGGCTCAGCGTTGCCGCCTGCACCTCGCGCGGGCCCGGGCGCTCGATCTCACGGAGCGCGCGAGCGATGCGCTGCGCGACCTGGTGATCGCCCAGCGTCTCGTCGCGCAGGCCGGCGATCCGCGGCTCGAGCGGGCCATCGATTACGAAGTTGCCGCGGCGACGCGCGGCGCCGGCGACTCGAGGCGAGCGCTCGAGCTCCTCCTGGCGCTGCTGCGTTCGCTCGAGCGTGCCGACGACCGCGATCGCCTGCTTCGCGTGCGCGTCCTACAGGCGCTCGGCGCGGCCTCGGTCGATCTCGGCGAGCCGCAGGCGGCGGAAGGCTATCTGAGGTCCGCGCTGGAGTGGGCGCAGGACGTCGCCGACCTTTCGTCGCTGTTCGCGATCCATTACGCGCTCGCCGTCTCGCACCGCGCGCAGTCGGACATGGACGCCGCGACGACGTACCTGCAGCGTGCGCTTGCGACCAGCGAGAGCGCGAAGGATGTGGGCGCGGCGGCGATCGTGCACAACATGCTCGCCGTCATCGCGGCGGACGCGGGCCGGCTCCGCGCCGCGTACGAGCACGCCGACCGCGCGATCGAGCTCGGCCGCATCGCCGGGCCGGCCGCATACGTGACGCACTACCTCAACACGAAGGCCGAGTGCGCCGCGAAGCTCGGAGACTGGGCGACGGCCGATAGCGTTGCGCGCGAGTCGATGGAGCTCGCGACGACACATGCGAACCAGGCCGGCCTTGCGGGCGCTCGTGTCGTGCGCGCGCAGGTGTTCGACCATCGCGGCGACAGTGCCGCCGCCGTGGGCGAGCTCGAGGAGGCGGCGCGCATCTACCGCGGCCTCGCGGCGAAGTCCGAGCTCGCCGATGTCCTCATGCGCCTGGGCCGCGCCGCGAAGGCGCGCGGGGATCTGGCCGCCGCGGAGCGTTTCGCGGCGCAGGCCTTCGAAACGACGCGCCGGGTCAGCGCGCTGGTCGAGGCGAAGCCCGAAGACCGTTAGCCCTCCGCCGCGAGCGACTCCGCGGCGGTGAGTACGTTCCGCAGCAACAGCGCGGTCGTGACGGTCCCGACGCCACCTGGAACGGGGCTGAGCGCCCCCGCGATGGGGGCAACGCTGTCCGCGTCGACGTCACCGGCGATACCGGCGGGCGTCATGTTGATGCCTGCGTCGATGACCGTCGCGCCCGGGGCGATCATCGCGCCGGTGAGGAATCCCGCGCGGCCGACGGCGACGACGACCACCGCCGCGCGGCGGGTGAGAGCGGAGACGTCGGCGGTCCGCTTGTGCGCGATCGTGACCGTCGCGTCCTCGTTCAGGAGGAGCGCCGCGGCCGGGCGTCCGACGACCGTGCTCCTGCCGACCACGACGACGTCCGCCCCCGCGAGCGTCACGCCGTGGAATTTCAGCAGCTCCACGATCGCCTCGGCCGTGGAGGGCACGAAACGCGGCCGGCCGTCGAGCAGCAGGCCGACGTTGTGTGGGTTCACCCCCTCGACATCCTTCGCCGGGGCGAGATGGTCCACCAGATGACCTTCGTCGAGCTTGCCCGGCAGCGGCGTCAGCAGGAGGACAGCGTGCACGGCGCTATCACGGCTCACGCGGTCCAGCGTCGCCATGACCTCCTTCTCCCTGGTGTCGCGAGGAAGGGTCACGTCGCGCACGGCGATCCCGAGCGCACTGCCGCCGCGCACCAGACGCTGCAGGTACGTATTCGCCGCCGGATCGATACCCACCGAGACCGCGGCGAGCGTCGGATGGACGCCCCGGCCGGCGAGTGCCTCCGCTCGCTCACGCGAGCGCGCGTTCAACTGCTGCGCGAGCGGTCGCCCGTGCAGCAACCGCATCAGCGCGCGATGCGCGTCTCGACGAAGTCCGTGATCCGCTTTCGCTGCGCCTCGGCGCCCTCGAGCGCGCGGTCGAGGTCCTCCGAGAGCGCCTTCACCTGCGCGGGATCCTTCACGGAGGCGAGGTTGATCATCACGTTCAGCGAAGCGCCACGCAGCGCCGCCTCGGCCATGAGCGCGCCGACGCCGATGTCGCTCGCCGTGGCGGGCGTCGCCTTGGCGATGCCGCGCTCGCACGCGTCGAGGAGCCTGCGGCTGGTCTTCGCGACCTCGAGCGGGACTCGTGAGGCCGCGAGCAGCGAGGCTTGGATGCGCTCGGTGCGCTCTCGCTTCTCGGCGTCGTTCGATTTCGGCAGCTTCATCGCCTCGGCGACGCCGCCGTACGCCGCGCTGTCGTCGTCCACGAGCCGGAGGAAGTCCGCACGCAGGTTGTCCATCTCCGCCACGTAGTCGGCGAACCAACCGTCGTCCGACTTGCGCGCCGCGATCCGCGCGACCATCGCGGCCAGCGCCGCACCGAGCGCACCGGCGTACGCCGCGGCGCTGCCGCCGCCGGGGACCGGAGCGTCGGAGGAGAGGTCGTCGGTGAACGCGCGCAAGGTGCGGTCGACGAGCCGTTTGGTCATGGGACGGCGAGAGTGTACGTGCTACGATTTCGCGAAAGTTCATACGCGGTCCCTTTTTCATCCAGAAGAGGCTGAGGGAACGGCCCAATGACGCCTCGGCAACCAGCGGAGGCCCGCTACGGTGCCAACTCCGGCCCTGTGGAAACCAGGGAAAGATGAGAGAGGGTCGACCCAACGGCGGGCGACTTCTCTTGACGATGGAGAGGTCGTTTTTATTTGAGCAACCTCGCAGCGCTCCTCCGGCAGGGCGAGTTCGTCGTGACCGGCGAGCTCAACCCGCCGAAGAGCGCCTCCCCGGCCGTCGTGAAGCGCCGCGCCGAGCTCCTGAAGGGGAGCGTCGACGCGGTGAACGTCACCGACAGCAACCGCGCCGTCGCGGCGATGGCCGCGATCCCGGCGGCGCTGCTCGTTCGCGAGGCCGGCGTCGAGCCCATCGTCCAGATCACCGGGCGCGACCGCAATCGCATCGCGCTCCAGGCCGACCTCCTCGGCGCGGCGGCGCTGGGGCTCTCCAACTTCCTGTTCATGAGCGGTGACGACCCGAAGCACGGAAATCATCCGGATGCCGTCTACGTGAAGGATCTCGACGGCGTCGGTCTGGTGAAGATGGCGGTCACGATGCGCGACGAGCACAAGTTCCTTTCCGGCGACGAGATCCGTCAGGCGCCGGACTACTACATCGGCGCGACCGCGTCGCCGTTCACCAAGCCGATGACCACGGACCTCGAGCGGACGGTCGAGAAGATCAACGCGGGCGCGGATTTTCTGCAGACGCAGCCGGTGTTCGATCTTGCGACGTTCAGCCAGTGGCTGGCGGAGCTCCGTCGCGTCGGCGGCGCTCGCGAGGCGACCGTCATCGCGGGTGTCCTGATCCTGCGCTCCGCCGAGCAGGCCGAACGCCTCGCTCGCGTACCCGGCGTCGCCCTCGGCCACGAAGTGATCGAGCGGCTGAAGAAGTCGACCGACGGCGAGCAGGAGGGCATCGCGGTCGCCGTCGAGATGGTGAAGTCGCTGCGCGCGCTGCCGGGCGTACAGGGCGTGCATTTCTACGCGATCGATTGGCCCGAGGCGATCCCCCTCGTCGTGGAGCGCGCGGGCCTGCTACCGCGACCCAAAGTGAAGGAGACGAACGCATGAAGACCACGGTCATCGGCGCGTACCCAAAGATCTCGGATGAGAATCAGGAGCTTCGCCGCGCGCTGCACCGTCACGACCGCGGCGAGCTCGACGACACGGGCCTTTCGGGCGTTCTCGATGAGAGCACGCGCTGGGCGATGGGTGAGCTCGAGTGGGCCGGCATCGACGTGATCAACGACGGGCAGGTCCGCTGGGATGATCTGCTCGCTCCGTTCGCGCGCGCCTGGGAGGGCTGCGAGCGCGGACCGCTCGAGCGCTTCTACGACAACAACACGTACTTCAGGCAGCCGATCATCAGCGGGCCCATCGGGACCGAGGGCACGACGCTGGTGCGCGACTTCGAGTTCGCCAAAGGCGCCGTCCGCGGCCAGCTCAAGGCCGCCGTGTGCGGGCCCCTGACCTTCGCCACCCTCACCGCCGAGGACCGCCACTACCGGTCGCTGGAGGACCGGACCATGGCGGTGGCCGATGCGATCGCCGCGGAGATCCGCGGACTCCGCGTGGCCGGCGCGACGCTGGTCGACGTCGAGGAGCCGGCGCTCGTCGCGCATCCCGAGCACTTCGCTCTCGCGCGCGCCGCGACCGAGCGCCTGGCGGCGGCCGGCGTGCCGCTCGCGCTGCAGACCTACTTCTTCCCGGCGGATCCGCTGCTGGACGCCCTCGCCGCGTTCCCCGTCGCGCAGGTCGGCATCGACCTCCGCAGCCGGGAGACCCACGTCCTGGACAAGCTGAGCGCGCTCCGCCAGACGGTCGTGCTCGGCATCGTCGACGCGCGCAATACTCGCGTCGAGACCGAGCGCGAGCTGGTGGGTCTGATCGACGCGGCGCTCAAGCGCATCCCCGCGGAGTACCTCTGGCTCGCGCCCACGACCGGTCTCGAATACCTGCCGCACGATGTCGCTGTGCAGAAGCTGAAGGCGCTCGTCGCCGCGGCGCACGCGACGGGAGGGGTGAAGGCATGAGCGATCAGCTGCTGCTCACGACGACGGTCGGCTCCTTCGGGAAGCCCGACTACCTGCAGAAGGCGCGCAACGCGAACGCTCGCGGCAAGCTCGGCGACACCGAGCTGGCCGAGCTCGAGCGCAAGGCGACGGAGGAATGGATCCGGCGGCAGGAGCGACTCGACATCGACATCCTCGTCGACGGCGAGATGTATCGCGGCGACATGGTCGCGTACTTCGCGGAGCGTCTCGAAGGCTTCCGCCTCGGCGGCCTGGTCCGCTCCTACGGGAACCGCTACTACCACAAGCCGATCATCGCGTCGCCGGTCTCGCGGCCGAAGCCGATGACGATCGACTGGTTCCGCTACACGCAGTCGCTCACCGACCGTCCGGTGAAGGGCATGCTCACGGGGCCGTACACGCTGCTCGACTGGTCGTACAACGAGGCCTACCGGACCCGCCGCGACGCGGCCCTCGCGCTCGCCGAGGTCGTCCGGCAGGAGGCCGAGGACCTCGAGGCGGCGGGCGCGCGGTACATCCAGATCGACGAGCCGGCGATCCACGCACGGCCCGAGGAGATCGACATCGCGATCGAGGCGATGGGGATCGTGACGCAGAACCTGAGGGCGAAGACGGTCTCGCACATCTGCTACGGCGACTTCGCGGCGATCTACCCGAAGGTGCTGCAGCTCCCGGTCGATCAGCTCGATCTGGCGATGCACAACTACGAGTACCGCTGGCTCTCGCTCTTCGACAAGCATCCGTTCACGAAGGAGCTCGCGATCGGCGTCGTCGACGTGCATTCGCACCGGCTGGAGACGGTCGATGAGGCCGCCGAGGGCATCCGCAAGGGACTGAAGTACGTGAGCGCCGACCGCCTGCTCCCGCATCCGGACTGCGGGCTCAAGACGCGCACCGTCGAGGAGTCCGAGGAGAAGTGCCGCATCGTCGTCGAGGCGACGAAGGTCGTGCGAAAGGAGCTCGCGCGGCAGGCGGCGCCGGCCTGAGCCACACTGCGCAGCGTCATGGCTAGCGTGATGGAGGACACGACCGACCTCCTCCAACACCTCATCCGCAACGCGTGCGTGAACGACGGGACGCCGGCCTCGGGTAACGAGATCCGCACCGTCGACACGCTCGCGAGCTACCTGCAGGCGCCCGGCGTCGAGATGAAGCGGTACGAGCCCAGCCCGGGCCGGGGCAGTCTCGTCCTGCGCATCGAGGGAAGCGACCCCAAGGCGCCCTCGCTCCACCTGATGGGGCACACCGACGTCGTGCCGGTGACGCGCTCGGGATGGCGGCACGACCCGTTCGGCGGCGAGCTCATCGACGGCGAGGTGTGGGGACGCGGCGCGATCGACATGCTCGACGTCACCGCCTCGATGGCCGTGGCGATCAAGCGGCTCCTCACCGACGGGTTCCGACCGAAGGGGACGCTCATCTACTCGGCGGTCGCCGACGAGGAGGCGCTGGGGACGTGGGGCGCTCAGTGGCTCACCGAGAACGCGTGGGACGACGTGAAGAGCGACTACCTCGTCACCGAATTCGGCGGTGCGCGCATCCCGATCGGCAGAGGAGCGAAGCTGCCGATCATGACGGCCGAGAAGGGCTCGCAGTGGACACGTCTTCGAGTGAAGGGCACGCCCGGCCATGGCTCGATGCCGTACCGGTCGGACAACGCTCTGGTGAAGGCGTCCGAGCTCATCACGCGCATCGCGCGCTACAAAGCGCCCCTGCACCTCGGCGATCTGTGGAAGGAATTCATCGAGGGCATGGACCTACCCGCCGTGCAGCGCATCGCGGTGCTGACGGCCGCGACGTTCGATGCCGCGCTCGACCGGATGCCTGAAGGCACCGATCGGATGATGTACGCGGCCACGCGCACCACGCTCTCGCCGAACATCGCGCAGAGCGGCGTGAAGCTCAACGTGATACCGGACACGGCGGAGGTCCAGATCGACATCCGCACGCTGCCGGGCGACGACGGCGAGGGCGTCCACGCCATGCTGCGCGACGCCGCGGGCGACCTCTGGTCCGACGTCGAGATCGTCGACGAGGGACACAATCCGGCGACGTCGTCGCCGCGCGACACACCGCTATGGCACGCCCTCACGAAGGTCACCCAGCGTCTGGTGCCGGACTCGACGACCGTGCCGTTCCTCATCGTCGGTGCGACGGACTCGCGCTTCTTCCGGCGCAAAGGCGTCGTCTCGTACGGCTACGGCCTGATGAGCGAGCGGATCCCGTTCGGGGAGTTCGCCAAGCTCTTCCACGGCAACAACGAGCGCATCGATCAGGACACCCTCGCGCTCATGACACCGCTGTGGGACGGCGTCGTGCGCGAGATGCTCGCCTAGTCGCGACCCTAGCGCGCCGCGAGCGCGGCCCGCAGCTTCGCGACGATCGCATCCGCCTCTCCGGGACCGTACCGCTGCCGCATCCAGAACGGACGGCCGGGGGTGAAGAACCGGTCGCCCTTTCGCCGCGGCACGACGTGGACGTGCGCGTGGGGGACGCTCTGGCTGATGCGCGTGTTCACCAGCGTGAGCGAACCCTCGGCGCCGAGCGCGCTCGCGAACGCGCGCGACACCCGCTGCACGACGCCGAAGATCGTCCCGAGCGACGCCTCGGGGAGATCCTCGAGGGTGTCGTAGTGCGTCGTTGGTATGACGAGCGTGTGACCGGGCGCGACGGGCGCGTGGTCGAGGAATGCGATCACGTCGTCGTCGCGATGGACGGAGTGATGCTCGGCGCCGGCGACGACCGCGCAGAACACGCAGCCGGCGCGCGCGCTACCGCCCGTACAGCTCCAGCACCTCGCGCCGGAACGGGACGCCGGCCTTGGTGCGGATGCGCTCGAACTCGTCGAGGTCCCACTCGCCCACGAAGGTCACGGCGACGCCGGCCTCGCCGGCGCGACCGGTCCGCCCGACGCGGTGCGTGAACGTCTCGGCGTCCTCGGGCAGGTCGTAGTTGATCACGTGGCTGATGTCCTCGATGTGCAGTCCGCGCGCCGCGAGGTTCGTCGCGATGAGCACCTTGATGTCGCCGCTGCGGAACTGCTCCAGCGTGCGCTCGCGCTCGCGCTGCGAGAGATCGCCGTGGATCGCCGCGACCTTCTCGCCGCGCCTTCGCAGATCGTCGAACAGCTTGTCGACGCCGCGCTTGGTGTGCCGGAACACCAGGACCTGGTCGGTCTCCCAGCGCCGCAGCAGCTCCGCGAGCGCCTTCGGCTTGTCCTGGTCCAGGACCTCGACGTAGACCTGCTCGATCGCCTCGAGATTCAGCTGGCCCGGATCGATCGAGATCTGCGCGGGGTCCTTCGTGAAGCGGTACGCGTGGTCGCGCACCTCGACCGAGAGCGTCGCCGAGAAGCGCGCTGTCTGCCGCCTGGCCGGGACCACGCGCAGGAGCTTGCGA
>DATEDV010000175.1:0-2147 GCA_035281485.1 Candidatus Limnocylindria bacterium
ACTGGCTCACGCTCGAGCCGGCGACGAAGAAGGACGGCGACGGCCAGATCTTCGGCGACTTCAACGAGGTGCAGTCGGCGTTCGACATGGACCTGGTGAAGTACCAGACGCCGATCCGCTTCCCGTTCGGCGGCAAGATGATCGAGACGACCGTCGGTCGCGTGCTGTTCAACGCGATCCTCCCCGAGGACATGCGCTTCATCAATCGCACCCTCGACCGCGGTGCCATCCGCGACATCGTCACGCGGATCTTCGAGGTGCACGGCAACGAGATGACCGCCGACGTGGTCGACCGGATCAAGTCGCTCGGCTTCGCCGCGGCGACGAACGCGGGCGTCTCGATCTCCATCGACGACGTCACCATCCCCGACGACAAGAAGGCCACGGTCGACGCCGCCGAGGGCAAGGTGGTCGAGATCGACCGCCAGTTCCAGCGCGGCCTGATCAGCGAGCAGGAGCGCTACGAGCACACGGTGAAGATCTGGACCGACGCCACCAGCGACGTGATCCACTCGATGATGGCCGCGCTCGACAAGCGCGGGTCCGTCTACATGATGGCCACGTCCGGCGCGCGTGGTAACACGCAGCAGATGGGACAGATCGGCGGCATGCGCGGTCTCATCGCCGACCCGCAGGGCCGGATCATCGACCTGCCGATCCGCTCGAACTTCCGCGAGGGCCTCTCGGTCCTCGAGTACTTCATCTCGACGCACGGCGGCCGGAAGGGTCTGGCCGACACGGCCATCCGCACCGCCGACTCCGGCTACCTCACCCGCCGCCTCGTGGACGTGGCGCAGGACGTCATCGTCCGTATCGAGGACTGCGGTGACGAGGACGGCATCTTCGTGAACGCCGACGAGCCGGGCATCGTCGAGCCGTTCCAGGACCGCATGTTCGGACGCCTGCTCGCGCAGGACGTCGAGCATCCCAAGACCAAGGCGGTCATCGCCAAGCGCGGCGACGACGTCGACCACGTGCTCGCGAAGACCATCGCCGAGGCGGGCGTGAAGCGGGTCCGCCTGCGCTCGCCGCTCGGCTGCCACGCCAAGCACGGCATCTGCCGCGCCTGCTACGGGCGCAACCTCGCGAGCGGCAAGCTCGTGGACGCCGGTGAGGCGGTCGGCATCATCGCCGCCCAGTCCATCGGCGAGCCGGGCACGCAGCTCACGATGCGTACGTTCCACACCGGTGGCGTCGCCGCCGTCGGCAAGGACATCACGATGGGTCTCCCGCGCGTCGAGGAGCTCTTCGAGGCGCGCGTGCCCAAGGGCATGGCGATCATCTGCGAGATCGACGGCGTGGCGGAGATCGTCCGCGACCCCGATGGTTCGCGGAAGATCCTGGTGCGTAACTCGCAGGACTACATCGTGCCGATCAGCGTCCCCTCGGGCTACGTCCTCGCGATCGAGGACGGCGCCGAGGTCACCGCCGGCCAGCCAATCGCGAAGCCGGAGCGCCGCACGAAGGGCAAGACGGACATGCCGTCGCCGGTGTCAGGCACGCTGAAGGTCGCCGGCAACGGCAAGCTCACGATCGCCATGAAGGAGGTCGAGGAGCGCGTCTACGAGGTCGAGCACACCGCCCGCCTCAACGTCGAGAACGGGCAGAAGGTCTCGGCCGGCGACTTCCTCACCGAGGGCTCCGCGAACCCGCAGGACATCCTGCGCATCTCAGGCCGCGAGGCCGTGCACCGCTACATGGTCAACGAGGTCCAGCGCGTGTACCGCTCGCAGGGTGTGACGATCAACGACAAGCACATCGAGATCATCGTCCGCCAGATGCTGCGCAAGGTGCGCATCGAGGAGGCGGGGGACACCGAGCTGCTCCCGATGGAGCTGTTCGACCGCTTCGAGTTCGAGGACATCAACGCCCGCACCATCGCCGCCGGCGGCGAGCCGGCCACGGCGCAGACCGTGCTGCTCGGCGTGACCAAGGCAAGTCTCTCGACCAGCTCGTTCCTGGCGGCCGCGTCCTTCCAGGAGACCACGCGCGTCCTCACCGAGGCCGCGACGATGGGCCAGAAGGACCGGCTGCTCGGGCTCAAGGAGAACGTCATCATCGGCAAGCTCATCCCCGCCGGGACGGGACTGCCCAGCCGCCGCGAGCAGCTGGACTGGATGCCCAAGGCGCGCGCGCTGGCCGCGATG
>DATEDV010000176.1:0-4649 GCA_035281485.1 Candidatus Limnocylindria bacterium
CGGCGACCACCGCACCGAGAGGGCCCGCGAGCGGCGAGGAGCGCCCGCCCGAGCCGGTGCCGGAGCCGATGCTTGCGCCGGCGCCCGCGGGGAGCGGCGCGGTCGACTAGCTTTCACGCGTGGGCGTGATCCGGGACTTCACCGCGTGGCCACGCGGGCCGCTTGCGATCGCGATCGGCGTCTTCGACGGCGTGCACATCGGTCACCGTGCGCTCATCGAGCAGACCGCCGCGCGCGCGGACGAGCTCGGCGGAAAGGCGCTGGCGGCCACGTTCGAGCCCCTTCCGATCCAGGCGCTCGCGCCCGGCGCGCCGCCCTCCGCGCTCTCCGACGTCGACGGTCGCGTCCGGCTGCTGCAGGAGGCGGGCGCCGACGATGTCGTGGTCTTCTCCTTCACCAAGGAGTTCGCCGCTCTCGGGCCCGAGGAGTTCGTGCGACGGCTCGCCGCCGCCGGTCAGGTCCGTCGCATCCTCGTCGGCGAGGACTTCCAGTTCGGCCGTGACCGGGCGGGCGACGTGCGGACGCTCCAAGCGGCGGGCACAAAGCACGGCTTCGAGGTCGAGGTCGCCGCGCCGGTGAAGCTCGACGGCGAAGTCGTGAGCTCGACGCGTATCCGCAATGCGCTGCTCGCGGGTGATGTCGAAGGCGCGGCGGGACTCCTGGGGCGGCCGTACGCCGTGACGGGCACGGTCGTCCACGGCGCGAAACGGGGGAGAGCGCTCGGCTTTCCGACCGTCAATCTCGCGGTCCCGGCCCAGCGACTGCTCCCGCGCGATGGGATCTACGCCATGACCGTGCGCGTGCGCGACAACGATGTCGCCGCGGCCGCGAGCCTCGGCGTTCGTCCCACGTTCGGTGGAGGCGATCGAACGCTCGAGGCATACCTGCTCGACTGGAAGGGTGACGTGTACGGCGACCGCCTCGAGGCAGCGTTCATCAAGCGGCTCCGCGACGAGCTGCGCTTCGCGAGCGCGACCGAGCTGAGCGAGCAGATCGCACGCGACGTCGAGCAGACCCGCGCGGCACTGCGTTCGCGGCCGTGACCGTGACGACGTGGAGGTCATCGCATACACTTATCGAGACAAAACAAGATCTACGGATCAGAGAAAGGACAGTGGGTGCCGCCCGCGACGACGACATCCAAGCGTGAGGTCATCGAGACGTATCGACGCGATGAGAAGGACACCGGCTCGCCGGAGGTCCAGATCGCGGTCCTCACGGAGCGCATCAAGCACCTGACCGAGCATCTCCGCGGAGCCCGCCACGACAACTCCAGTCGCCGTGGCTTGCTCCAGATGGTCGGACAGCGTCGGCGGCTCCTCGCTTACCTGCACCAGAAGTCACCCGAGCGCTATCAGGCGATCATCGGGCGACTCGGTCTGCGGCGTTAGCGAGGCCGCCAAGCGCGGATGACCCAGGGAGATCCCTGGGTCTTTTCATAGGGCGCACCCCAACAAACACATGCCAGTCACGCAAGCCCAGGCAAAGATCAATGGAAAGCCGCTCGTCTTCGAGACGGGCAAGTACGCAAAACAGGCCGGTGGCGCGGTCACGGTCCGCTACGGCGACACGATCGTCTTCGCGGCCGCCACCGTCGCGAAGACGACCCGGCCGGGGATCGACTTTTTCCCGCTGACGGTCGACTTCGAAGAGCGCCTTTACGCGGCCGGCAAGATCCCCGGTAGCTTCCCGCGGCGCGAGGGCCGCCCGTCCGAGGAGGGCATCCTCACCGCACGGCTCACCGATCGACCCATCCGGCCGCTGTTCCCGAAGGGCTTCAAGAACGACGTGCAGATCGTCGCGTCGGCCTGGTCGAGCGACCAGGAGAACGACTACGACGTGCTCACGGTCAACGCCGCCTCGGCCGCCCTCACGATCTCCGACGCGCCGTTCGAGGGTCCGATCGGGTGCGTACGGGTCGGCACGGTCGGCGGAAAGCTCACGCTGAACCCGACCATCCAGCAGATGGAAGACAGCGAGCTCGATCTTGTCGTCGCCGGCACGCGCGACTCGATCATGATGATCGAAGCCGGCGCACGCCAGGTGACGGAGGACTTCCTCGTCGAGGCGCTCGCGCTCGCGCAGGAAGGCATCCGCGAGCTCTGCGATGCGCAGGACGAGCTCCAGCGCGCGGTCGGCAAGCCGAAGCTCGCCATCGCGCCGCCCTCCGACAACACGGACAAGCTCGCACCGGTCCTGACGTTCCTGAAGGAGCGCATTCGCGCCAAGCTCCGCAACCCGGACAAGGCGCAGCGGGAGACCGGTCTCGACGACCTCAAGGCGGAAGCCGTCATGCAGTTCGTGAGCGAGGGCAGTCTCGTGCTCGCGGAGGAGGTCGCGACCGCGTTCGAGGAGATCCTCGAGGAGGAGTTCCGGCGCGCCGTGACCGAGGAGAACCTCCGGCCCGACGGGCGCGACACGAAGACGATCCGGCCGCTCTCGATCGAGGTCGGCGTCCTGCCGCGCACGCACGGCTCTGGTCTGTTCACGCGCGGTCAGACGCAGGTCCTGTCGGTCACGACGCTCGGCCCGACGGGCGACGAGCAGATCATCGACACGCTGTCGCCGGTCGACACCAAGCGCTACATGCACCACTACAACTTCCCGCCGTACTCGGTCGGCGAGGTCCGCATGATGCGTGGCGCGGGCCGCCGCGAGATCGGACACGGCGCGCTCGCCGAGCGGGCGCTCATCCCGGTCCTGCCGACGAAGGACGAGTTCCCGTACACGATCCGCGTGGTCAGCGAGACGCTCGAGTCCAACGGCTCGTCCTCGATGGCCTCGACGTGCGGATCGACCCTGTCGCTCATGGACGCCGGCGTGCCGATCAAGGAGATGATCGCCGGCATCGCGATGGGCCTGGTCACGTCGGGCGACCGCTACACGATCCTCACCGACATCCAGGGCCTCGAGGACCACTACGGTGACATGGACTTCAAGGTCTGCGGCTCCGCGAAGGGCATCACCGCGCTGCAGATGGACATCAAGATCAAGGGGATCTCCCTCAACATCATGCGCGAGGCCTTCGCACAGGCGCGCGAGGCACGTCTCTTCATCCTGGGGGCGATGCGCGACGTCCTCGGCGCGCCGCGTCCGGAGCTCTCGTTCTGGGCGCCGCGCATCGAGACGATCAAGATCCACCCCGACAAGATCCGCGAGGTCATCGGCCCCGGTGGCAAGATGATCCGCGCCATCCAGAGCGAGACCGGGACTGCGATCGAGCTCGAGGACGACGGTACGGTGCGCATCACCGGCGCGAAGGCCGAGGGTCGCGAGAAGGCCAAGGCGATGATCGAAGGGCTCACGAAGGAGCCCGAGGTCGGCGAGGTCTACGAGGGCAAGGTCACGCGGATCATGTCGATCGGGGCATTCGTCGAATACCTTCCCGGCAAGGAGGGCCTGGTGCGTGTCTCGGAGATCTCGCCCGAGCGCGTGAATCGCATCGAGGACGTCGTCAAGATCGGCGACAAGGTGACCGTGAAGGTCGCCGAGGTGGATCGCCAGGGACGCGTGAACCTCTCGATGCGCGCGGTGAACGAGGACGGCAACGGGTTCGAGGAGCGGCAGCGCGCCGAGCGCGCGCGCTTCAACGACCGCGAGGGCGGCGACCGGGGCGGCGGGTTCCGCCGCGGACCGGGTGGCGGTGGTGGAGGCTTCCGGCGGGGCGGCCCGCCTCGCGGTTAGACGCTGCTCAGTCTGATCCTCCCGGCCTATAACGAGGCTCGCCGCATCGCGGCGAGCCTCGCCACATGCGCCGAATACCTCGCTGACCGCGGTGCGCCCGCGGAGATCATCGTCGCGGACGACGGATCGCACGATGGCACGGGCGAGGCGTTCGCGGAGGCGATCGCGGCGCTGCCGCAGGCGGGCATCAGCTACCGCTACCTGCCGCTGCCGCACCGTGGCAAGGGCGCCGCGATCCGCGCGGGCGTGGGGAGCGCGACGGGGGATCCGATCGTGTTCCTCGACGCCGACCTCACGATCCCGGTCGAGATCATCGACCAGTTCCTCCGCGCCATCGATGAGGGCGCCGACATCGCCATCGCCTCGCGCTACGTTCCGGGATCCGTCGTGCGCCGGCCGTGGTGGCGTCGCTTCATGGGGACGGCTTTTCGCGCATGCGTGCGCCTCCTGGTGCCGACCGGAGTCGAGGACACGCAGTGCGGCGGCAAGGCGTATACGGCCGAGGCCGCGAAGGACCTGTTCCTGCGCCAGCGGCTCAAGGGCTTCGCGTTCGACGCCGAGGTGCTATTCCTCGCTCGGCGCGCGCGCTACCGGGTCCGTGAGATCCCCTTCGCGCTCACCCAAGACCATGAGACCAGCATCAACTTCGCGACGCAGGCGCCGCGCATGCTGCGCGACCTCGTTCGCATCCGCGTGAACGACGCATTGGGTCGCTACCGTTGAGCGTCGTCGTCACGGCGGACGACCTGGGCCTGAGCCCCGCGGTCACCCGCGGCATCCTCGAAGCCCATCGTCGGGGCGTCGTCCGCTCGACGTCGCTCCTCGTGACCTACCCGGGCGCCGAAGAAGCGGCGGCCCTCGCGCGTGCGGAACCCGAGCTGGAGATCGGACTGCATATCGACCTCGTCGGTGGCCGGCCGGTGAGCGACCCGGCAGCCGTGCCAAGCCTCTGCGACGAGGACGGC
>DATEDV010000177.1:0-5087 GCA_035281485.1 Candidatus Limnocylindria bacterium
CCGCCGCAGCCGAGGCTCTCGACCTCGCACAGCGGGAACGAGATCTGGATGTCCTCGAGCGCCCCGAACCGCTTCTCGTGGACGGTGCCGCGCTTGACCAGGCTGACGTCGGTCGTGGTGCCGCCGATGTCCATCGTCACCACGGAGTTGCGGCCGTAGTGCTGCGCCAGCGCCCGCGCGCCTTCCATGCCGCCGCGCGGACCGGAGCCCCAGGTCTTGAGCGCGATCGTCTTCGCGACGCGCGAGGAGCTGCCGTCGTTGCAGAAGATCAGCAGCGGGTTGCGCGCGCGCGCCTCGCGCAGGACGCTCTCCGCGTTGTAGAGGAAGCGCTCCATCGCCGGGTGCAGGAAGGCGTTGATGAGCGAACTCCACGTGCGGCGACCGTCGTCGCGATCGTCGGACAGCTGGTGCGAGTAGAGGATCGGCACGGCGCCGAGCAGGTGGCGCGGATAGCGCTGCAGCGCGATGCGCTTCACGCGCTGCTCGTCCTCGGTGAGGTTCTTGCCGCCGAGGCTGACGACGACGCGGTTGGCGCCGGCCGACATCAGGCCGTTGATGACGCCGGTGAGGCTGCGGTCGAGCGCCTCGTCGGAGGCGCTCGGATCGACGTAGGCGATGCGGTCGCCCACCATCGCGGCGAGCAGGTCGCGCTCGTCGTCGTTGCGCTCGAGCGTCTGGGCCTTCTGGCCCTCGCGCAGGATCAGGCCGAGGCGCGGCCCCTTGCGCTGCACGACCGCGTTGGTGCCCTGCGTGGTCGAGTAGCGGATGTAGTCCACCTCCTCGAGCAGGGTGTCGATGCGGTCGTTGCCGTAGATGCGCTTGGCGACCTCGCGCAGCACCTGCACGAAGCACTGGGTGAGATCGTGCGGCGTGGTGAGGGTCTTGGCGTGGAAGACCTTGGCCCCGTAGAGCACGCAGGCGTCGGTGAGCGTGCCGCCGTTATCGATACTGATGAGCATGGACATGGATTTGCCTCGGGGGCGGTGTATTCGTTTTCCGCCGCATCTGGGTGCTTGCGGCGTGCATGAAAGCGCGGGAGGACTATGGAATTCGCCCGAAAAACCGGCAATTAGGGCGACCCCTCTTGGATACGGGGTTGTTCCCGCAGGGCGATTCCGTGCCCGGCTGCGTGCCGGATCCAAGGCATTCAATGCCATGAACGCGAAGCCGCGAAGTAAACAGCAAGGACGCGAAGAAAAAAGCTGGAACGGGGGCGGCTCTTCGAACGAAAAGGTCCCAATCCAGCCTTATTTTCGCGTCCTTTGCTTCATCTTTCCCTTCGCGGCTTCGCGTTCATGGCATTAAATGCCGGGGAAAGGAAGCTAACCGCTACGACTTCTGACCCCGGAAGGACAAGACGGTCTGCATCAGCTCCGCGAAGCTCGACACCCCCATCTTGCGCATCAGCCGCGCGCGATGCGCCTCGACCGTCTTGTAGCTGATCCCCAGCGCCCGGCCGATCACCTTGTTGCTCGACCCCTCCACCACGAGGTCGAGGATCTCGCGCTCGCGGGCGGACAGCGCCTCGATGCGGCTGGCGGTATCGCCGTGCACCTTGCGCTTCTCGCGGTTCCTCGCGTCGAGTTCCAGCGCCTGGCGCACGCGCTCCAGGAACTGCTGGTTGTTGTAGGGCTTCTGCAGGAAGTCGACCGCCCCGCCCTTGATCGTCCGCACCGCCAGCGGCACGTCGCCGTGCGCGGAGAGGAAGATGATCGGCGTGGTCACGTGGCGCTCGAGCAGCACGTCCATCAGCTCGGGCCCGCTCATCCCGGGCATGCGCACGTCGAGCACGATGCAGCCCGGCCGGTCCGCCGTCATCGAGGCGAGGAAGTTCTCGGCGGAATCGAAGGTCTCCACCTTGAGCTTGATCGACTCCAGCAGCCAGCGCAGCGACGAGCGCACCGCCGCCTCGTCGTCGACGACGAAGACGGTCGGCTCGTCCGACGTCGGCGCCATGGCCTCACCGCCTCCCGTGGAGCGGGAGCGTGAAGCTGAAGGTGGCGCCGCCGTGGACGTTGCGAGCAACGGTGAGGCGGCCATCGTGGGACTCGATGATCGAACGGCAGACCGCGAGTCCGAGGCCGATGCCATTGGGCTTGGTAGTGAAGAAGGCATTGAAGATCTGGGTCAGTTTGGTTTTGGAGACACCCGGACCCCGGTCGGCGACCGCCACCTCGACGGTGCCGCCCTTGGTCTTCGTGGACACCTGCAGCACGCGCCGCGACGGCGGGATGTCCGCCATCGCCTCGAACGCGTTCTTGATCAGGTTGATCAGCACCTGCTTGATCTCGAGCGGGTCCAGCCGCACCGGCGGCAGGCCTTCCGCGAGGTCGAACTCGATGGTCGTCTCCGACTGCTGGCGTTCGAACTCGAGGAACGAGACCATCTGCTGGATGAGGTCGTTGATGGGCACCATCACCGACTCGGGTTCGTGCTTGCGCACGAACTGGCGCACGTTCTTCACGATGCCGCCGGCGTGCTCGGCGTGGTAGATCGCCTGCGACATCGCGGAGTCGAACAGCTCGCGGTCGAACTCGCCCGACTGCAGGCGCAGCTGGCAGCCGTGCAGGTAGTTGAGCGTCGCCGCCAGCGGCTGGCCGAGCTCGTGCGCGAGCGCCGCCGCCATCTCGCCCATCGTGTTCAGGCGCGAGACGCGCGCGAGCTCCTCCTGCTGGGTCTTCTCGCGCTCCTCCATGCGCTTGCGCTCGGTGATCTCCGAGTACGCGACCATCGCGCCGTAGCCCTTCACCGGGATCGGCGCCGCCGTGACCGTGAACCAGCGCGTCTTGGTGTTCGAGTAGCGGATGCCGAGCTCGACGTCGTCGACCACGCGCTGCTCGCGGATCGCGCGCGTGCTCGGCAGCTCGTCGTGCTTGAGCGGCGTGCCGTCGGGATGCACCAGCCGCGCCTCGAGCGAGGTCATGCCGAGCTCGCGCGTGAAGCGCGCCACGGTGGCGAGCGTGCCGATCCGGCCGAGCTTGCGGTTGATCTCGATGACGTTGCCGTCCTCGTCGGTCAGGGAGATGCCGATCGGGAACGCCTCGAACAGCGCGCGGTACTTCTCCTGGCTCGCGCGCAGGTCCTCCTCGGTCTGGCGCCGCGCGCTCATCTCGTCGCGCAGGGCCTCGTACGCACGGCGCAGGTCGGCGGTGCGCTCGGCCACGCGCTGCTCGAGACGCTCGTTGGCGCGCGTCAGGGCCTCCTCGGCGCGCTTGCGCTCGGTGATGTCCTGGAAGATCCAGACGCCGTCGCGCGAGGGATGGTCGTGGTCGAGCGTGCGGCCCGACACCTGGCACCAGAACAGGTCGCCGTCCTTGCGCTTCATCTGGCGCTCGTCGGAGTAGGCGTCGTGGTCCACCAGCCAGCCGTAGCCCTGGCGCCCGATGCGGTCGTAGTCCTCGCGCGAGGGGTACAGGACGAACACGTCCTGGTCGTTGAGCTCCCCCACCCCGTAGCCGAACATCTCCTCGAAGCGGCGGTTGCAACGGACGATGACGCGCTCGCGCGTGTGCACCACGCCGACGAACGCGTTGTCGAAGATGATCTGGTGCTCCGCCAGCGCCTTCTTCAGGGCGCGCGACGTGGACGGCGCGACGTCGCGGGTCGCCGTCATCACCATCTCGACGCTCCTGACGCGCTGCAGCGCACTGGGACGCACATGCGGTCTCCTCGGCCGGTCCCGGTCCGTGGGTCCGGCTCGTCGTTCGATTCTCCCCTAAAAGCGCGATCTTGGCCTACAGCGGTCAGGCCGGCGCCTCGGAACGCTCCTTCTCCAGCATCTCCCGCAGGCTGGTCTTCAGGATCTTGCCGTAGTTGCTCTTGGGCAGGGAGGGCACGACCCGGTACTGGCGCGGGCGCTTGAAGCGCGCGACGTTCTGCAGGCAGAGGTCGTCGAGCTCCTTCGGGTCCACCGATTGCCCCGCCCGGGGCACGACGAAGGCGACCACCTCCTCGCCCCATTCCTCGTGCTTGCGTCCCACCACCGACACCTCGTCCACGGCCGGGTGCGTCAGCAGCACTTCCTCGATCTCGCGCGGGTAGATGTTGGAGCCGCCGCTGATGATCATGTCCTTCGAGCGATCCTTCAGCGTCAGGAAGCCGTCGTCGTCGAAGCAGCCCATGTCGCCGGTGAAGAGCCAGCCCTTGCGGATGGTCTTCTCGGTGGCCTCGGGATTGCGCCAGTAGCCCTTCATGACGGTGTCGCCGCGGACCACGATCTCGCCCACCTCGCCATTGGGCAGCTCGTTGCCGTCCTCGTCGGTCACGCGCACGTCGACCAGGGTCTGGCGAACGCCCACGGATGCGAGCCGCAGGTCGTGGCGCGGGTGATCGCGATCCGCGATGTGCGCGCCGTTGAGGACCGTGATGGTCATCGGCGTCTCGCCCTGCCCGTAGATCTGCACGAAGCGATCGCCCATCACGCGCACGGCGTGCTTGATGTCCTCCAGGTACATCGGCCCGCCGCCGTACAGGATCGCCTTGACGCCCGACGGGTCGGCGCCGGTCGCCTCCACCTCCTCCGCCAGGCGCTTGACCATCGTCGGCGCGGCGAACAGGAAGCAGTTCCGGTGATGGCTCGCGAGCTGCAGGATCTCCTTCGGATCGAAGCTCGGCGAGCGGGTCACGACGTGGCGCGCGCCGACCAGCGTGTGCGCGAAGTTGCCCATGCCGGACGCGTGCGACATCGGCGCCGCGTAGATGACGGTGTCCTCGCGCTTGGTCGGGCACACGTCGATGAAGTGGCTCGCGATCATCGCGTAGAGGTTGCGATGCGTGAGCATCACGCCCTTCGGCCGACCGGTCGTGCCCGACGTGTAGAACAGCCACGCGATCTCCTCGGCGCCACCCTCGTGCGCGACGATCGGCGCGGCGTCGTAGAGCGCGCGGAAGCCCGCGGTGCCGGGGATGAACGTCGCCCTGAGATCCGGCAGGCCCGGGAGCAGCTCGAGCAGGCCGTCGGTGAGATCGTCGGACACGAACAGCGCGCCGGCGCCCGAGTTCTGCAGGATGTACTCGGCCTCGCGCGGATGGAGCTTGTTGTTGATCGGCACGACCACGAGGCCCGCGTACCAGGCCGCGTACAGCAG
>DATEDV010000178.1:0-10585 GCA_035281485.1 Candidatus Limnocylindria bacterium
TGGCTGGCTCGGCCGGCGGAGCTGGCGGGGCGCTCGACGCCGTGCGTTCGAGGAACTTGTCGGCTTGGAGGAACTCGTCGCGGAACTCGTCCGAAGTCCGCCGCAGGTCACCGACGACGCGGCCCACGTCGCGCGCGACCCGCGGCAGCCGCTCAGGTCCTAGGACAAGCAGCGCCACGATGAGCACGAGGAGGAGCTCCTCGGCGCCGATCCCCAGCATCAGCCGCGCTCCACGGCGGTCGCGCGCGCCGCGTTCGCCGCGTCGCGCAGCGTCCGTGCGGCGGCAGCGGCGGCGGTCTCGAAGTCAGCGCTCGGCGACGCGTAGGTCACGGAGCGCGACGCCGACGGGAGGACGCCGCCGCCGCGGGCATCGAGCGCCGCCCGGATCGCGACGGCGACGTCGCCGCCCTGACTGCCCACGCCGGGCATGAGGAACAGGCGGTCGGGCGCCAGCTCGCGTACGCGACGTGCCTCGTCGGGGTACGTCGCACCGACGACGAATCCGCAGGCGTCCGCCGGGAACGACGACACGCTCCGCTCGACGACGCGCTCGTAGAGCGGCCGGCCGTCGACCGTCAGGTCCTGAAGGTCGCGGGCGCCGGGATTGCTCGTGCGCGCGAGGACGAGCGCGAAACGGCCGCTGCGGCAGAAGGGCGCGATGCTGTCCATACCCAGATAGGGCGCGACCGTGACCGCGTCGGCTCTGAACGCACCGAACAGCGCATCGGCGTACGCCTCGGAGGTGTTGGGTACATCGCCGCGTTTCGCGTCGAGGATGACCGGGATGTCGTCGGGGATCGCCTGGAGCACGAGCCCGAGGACGTCGAACGCGGCGCTCCCGTAACGCTCGTAGAACGCGAGATTCGGTTTGTACGCGCACGCGAAGTCGGACGTCGCTCGTATCACCCGCCGCAGGAAGCGCAGCGCGGCCTGCGGACCGGAGCCGAGCACCTCGGGGATGAGATCGGGTTCGGGATCGAGCCCGATACAAACGATGCTGTCCCGCGCTCGCGACGATCGCGCGAGTTTGGTGAGGAAGGACACGTCGCGACCTATCATAGGGACGCTTCCAGTATTCGAAGGAGGGGACCCATGCGACGCACATTCCGCGGTCCGCTCGGGTGGGCGCTGGCCGCGGGTCTGGTCATTGCCGCCTGTGGCGGCGGGGCGGTCACCCCGCAGACCAGCCAGCCGCCGGCGGCGACCGGACCACGGCTGGGTTCATTCGACCGGCCGATCGTTCTCTCGTTCACGCCATCGCAGGACACCCAGCGCGTGACCGCCAGCGGTAGCGCGATCACCGCATCTCTCGAGCGCGCCACCGGGCTGAAGTGGAAAGTGAACGTACCGACGAGCTACGCCGCGACGATCGAGGGCATGTGCTCCGGCGCGGTGGACGTCGCGTTCCTCGCGCCTCTTCAGATGACGCTGGCCATCGACCGTGGCTGCGCGAGCCCGATCCTCGGCGCGCTCCGCAACGATGAGACGGGCAAGCCCTCTACGACGTACCAGTCACAGATCCTGGTCAGCGCGGCGAGCGGCATCAACGACCTCAATGGCCTCAAGGGCAAGAAGTTCGCGTATGTCGACGCACTCTCAGCTTCCGGATACGTCTATCCGATCCTCACGATCAAGAACAAGACGAACTCCGATCCGAAGACGTTCTTCTCGCAGACGACGTTCGCCGGTGGACACGACAAGGCCGCGCTCGCCGTGTACCAAGGCACCGTCGACGGCGCAGCGACATTCATCGACGTCAGGACCTCGCCCGGCATGCCGGCCGACATCATGACCAAGACCAAGGTCATCGACCGCGCCGGACCCATCCCGAACGATGGCGCAGCCGTCCGGAAGGGCTTTCCGGCCGACCTCGCCAAGCAGATCCAGACCTCGATGGCCGAGTACTCGCAGAGCGAGACCGGCAAGGCCGCCTTTAAGGCTCTCTACAGTTGGGACGGCATGCAGACGGTCGACGAGAAGTTCTACGACCCGATGCGCGAGGCCGCCAAGCTGGCCGGCATCGACCTGCAGGGCCTGGCCGCAGCGACCGCACGCCCTGTCGCGACGCCGTCGCCATCGCCGACCCGAGCTCCGTAGTCCTGCCGCTCCGTAACGCAGCGAAGGCCGCCGGTGACTCCGGCGGCCTTCCTCGTTGGGGCCCGACTATCCTGCGCCGGATGCCGAGCATCCTTTCGGTCGAGCACCTCACGAAGGTCTACCCGAAGGGCCCTCGCGCGCTCGACGACGTGTCACTCGAGTTCGCGCGGGGTGAGTTTGTCGTCTTGATCGGCCTGTCGGGTTCCGGCAAGTCGACCTTGTTGCGCTGCTTGAATCGTCTCGTCGAGCCAACGGGTGGACGCGTGATCTTCGATGGTCACGACGTCACCGCCGCCCGCGGTGCCGAGCTGCGGCGGATCCGAAGGCGGATGGGGATGATCTTCCAGCAATTCAACCTCGTGAAGCGCGCCTCGGTCTTTCAGAACGTACTCACGGGACGCCTGGGGTACCGCTCCACCTGGCGCACCATCGCAAGCCGTCCGGATCGCGAGGACGTCGAGCTCGCGTTCACCAATCTCCAGCGCGTCGGCATTCTCGACAAGGCTTACGCGCGGGCGGACGCGCTTTCGGGTGGACAGCAGCAGCGCGTCGGGATCGCGCGCGCGCTGATGCAGCGACCCGACCTCATGCTCGCGGACGAGCCCGTCGCGAGCCTCGATCCCGCGACAAGCCACTCCGTGATGAAGTACCTCGAGGAGATCAACCGCAAGGACGGGATCACGGTCATCTGCTCGCTGCACTTCCTTTCGTTGGCGCGGCGTTACGGAACGCGCGTCATCGCGCTCAAGGACGGGAAGGTCGCCTTCGACGGTAGGCCACAGGAGATCGACGAGCGGCGCTTCAAGGAGATCTACGGCGAGGACGCGGTCGAGGTCGAGATAGGCGTCGGGCGGACGCGCGAGGAGCTTCTGAGCGAAGCGGAAGCGGTCGTGAAGGCGCCAGATCTGACGGCGGACCGTTGATGGCCGAGTACTTCCGCACTCGAAACATGACGGTGCCGCCAGAGCTGGAACGGAACTGGCTCACTGACTGGCGCCGAATGCTCGCCATCGTCGTAACGCTCGCCGTGCTGGCAATCGGACTGCAGATCACGGGGATCGATACCAGCCGCGCCAACCCCCCCTACGTGGCGCAGATCATGGGACAGTTGCTCACGCCGAACTGGGATGTGCTCTTTCCTCAGATCGACACGACGTTCTGCGAGCTCCCGCCCGAGCAGTGCCCGCGCGCGAGCTTCTGGGAAGCGGGCCTAGGGCTGATGGTCATCACGATATTCATGGCGATCGTGGCGACGGCCTTCGCTTTCGTTGTCGCTCTGCCTCTGTCATTCCTCGGCGCGCGCAACGTCATGGCGGGCAATCCCATCACCGCAAGCCTGTACGGCGTGGTCCGTGTGCTGTTCACCGTTATCCGGTCGATCGACATCCTCATCGTCTGCATCGTCGGTGTCGTGCTCTTCCAGATCGGAAACGGTGCGGGCGTGTTCGCCATCGCGTTCCACAACATCGGTGTAATGGGCAAGCTCTACTCCGAAGCGATCGAGGGTATCGATGCGGGCCCCATCGAGGCCGTCACGGCCACAGGGGCGAACCGTTTTCAGGTGATCTGGACCGCGGTGCTGCCACAGATCGTCAATCCTTTCGTCTCGTTGACGATCTACCGGCTCGACACCAACGTGCGTCTGGCGCCGGTGATCGGCCTTGTCGGCGCCGGCGGTATCGGAGTTCTGCTCTTCCAACACATGAACCTGCTCCACTATCACGAAGCCGGCGCGATCATCTTTCTGATCGTCGTGACGGTCGCCGTAATGGACTTCCTCTCGGCCCAGGTCCGCAAACGGCTCGCGTAGTGCGCGCCGCGCTGCCGCCCGCTCTCGCGAGCGCCCGCTTCGTGCTTCTCACGACCTATCGGCGCGACGGGACTCCGGTGAGCACACCCGTCGGGCCGATCGCGGAGGACGGCCGTCTGTATGTCTACACGCCTGTGAACAGCGGCAAGGCGAAGCGTGTGCGACGGTCGTCCCGCGTCCAGGTCGCCCCGTGCACGCCGCGCGGCGTGCCGACCGCAGCGCCGGTCGAGGCGCGCGCGCAATTGCTGAGCGGGACCGAGGCCGAGGAGATGCGAGCGCGCTTCGCCCGGCGTTGGGGCAGCGCATTCGGTCCGCTCTACGGGCTCATGCGCTTGGTCGAGCGCGCGCGCGGCATCGAGCGCTGCGTCATTGCGATCGCACCGGCCTAACTCCCCCACGTCGGTCGCGAGTCGCCGTCGATGCCCTCGCCGTGCGTGAGCTTCACGGCCGGGCGCGGCGAGCCTCCGGTGAGCGCGTCGCCGAGCTCGATCGAGTACAGATCGATGAGCCCACCGCTCTCCCGCAGAAAAGCAAGGTGCCTGCCGTCCGGGGAGAACACGCCGTTCCAGCTCTTGCCATCGGTCGTGAGCGCGACGTCGCGGCCGGTCGCGATCTCCACGGCGTGGACATCGTTGCCGCCCTCGTGCCGGAGCGTGTACGCGAGCCAGACGCCGTCGGGCGCGTAGGACGGGCGGTACGCCTCGCCGGTGGCCCCTTTGATCACGAGCGGCACCGAGAGCGAGCCGTTCACCGCGATGAGCATGATCCGCGGCTGTCCCAGCGTGTACGACGTCGCCGCGATCGTCCTTCCATCCGGCGCCCAGGTCAGATCGGCGAGATCCGATCCTTGCGAGAGCCGCGAGCTCAGCTTTCCCGACCGCAGGTCGTACACCTCGAGGGCCGAGCTTCCGTTGCCGGCGTCGGTCACGACCGCAAAGCGCTCTCCGTCCGGCGAGAGCGCCGGACCGTTATGCCAGGCCACTTGATGAAAACCACTGGGGGACTGCACGCGCAGGCCGCTGAGGACGATCGACTCCGATCCGCCGCCGGGATCCTTCTTGATGATGTCGGTGTAGCGCAGGACCGCGGGAGTGATCTGGCCGTCCACGTTGCGCCGGCCGTTGATGGCCTCGGCCCGGGCAAAGAGCAGCGTGCGCCCGTCTTCGGAGAGATTCGGCTGGATCGAGCGCGCGTCCGACGTCACGCTCTCGTACTTGCCGTTGCGCAGGACGTACACGTCGCCGCGCAGCGCGAACGCGATGGTGCCGGGGACCTGGGGCGCGGGAACGGCGCTCACCGGCTTCGTGGGCGTGGGCGTCGGAGTTCCCGCGGGCAGGACCAGCGGAGCCGCGCGCGATCCGAGGACGCCGTAGCCGACGACGAGGGCGATCGCGACCAAGCCGAAGACGAGCTCGCGCGCGTACCGTCTCACGCGAGGCTCCGTGCGATCCGCTCGATCTCGTCGAGGACGTCAGCCCCGTTGCACAGCTCGACGAAGTGCGCAGGTGGCTCGAAGCCGCGCTCGCGCATCCGGTCGTAGACGCCGACGTCGGCGTCGGAGTGGTCGCCGGCGGCGCGGGCCTCCGCACGCGCGGCCAGACGCGCGCGCGTGTCCTCGTCGCCGGAGACGACGAGCAGGTGCAGCGGCGTCACACCGCGCCGCGCCGCGACGGTCTCCATCGGCGCGCGGTAGCGCGCAAGGAGGTTCGTCGCGTCGAGGATGACGACGTGACCTTCCCCCAGCAGCTCGTCCACGAGGGCCTCCGCGATGCCGAAGACGGCGCGATTCTCATCGTCAGCGTAGGACGCCGCGATGAAGAGCCGGCTTCGCAGATGATCGGTGGCGACGTGGGCGGCGCCGAGCCGTTCGGCGAGGAGGCGGGCGCAGTGCGTCTTCCCCACTCCGGGGAGCCCCATGAGCATCACGAGCGCGGCGCGTCCGACCGGACGATCCGGGACGCCGATCTCGGCACGCAGCTGTCCCACGAGCGCGCGGCTGTTCTCGGCGAGCGCTCGTGTCTGCGCGGCCGTCGCGCCGCGGGACCGCGCGCGGACCGGCCGCACCACCCGGCTCACGTCGCGAAGCCGAGCTCGCGCAGCGCGTCACGCGCCGCCCCGGCCTCGTCCCAGGGCAGCTTCTCCTCGCCGACGATGATCGAGCCCTCGTGGCCCTTACCCGCGAGCAGCACCGTGTCGCCGGACTGCGCGGCGCGCATCGCCTCGCGCACCGCCTCGCGCCGGTCGTCGACGACGACGTAGTCCTCGCCAGCGGTCTTTCCCGCAGCCGTCGCGCCAGCCTCGATCTCCCCGAGGATCGTCTTCGGGTCTTCGAGCCGCGGATCCTCTTGCGTGATCACGAAGAAGTCGGCGTACTTCGCCGCGACCTCGGCCAGCCGCGGCCGCTTGGTCCGGTCGCGTTCGCCGGCGCTCCCGAAGAGCGCGATGAGCCGCCCCTTCGTGAGCGGCCGCAGCAGCGACAGCACCTTGTCGAGCGACTCGGGCGTATGCGCGTAGTCGACGATCACGCTGAACGGCTGCCCGCAGACGATGCGCTCCATGCGACCTCGTACCGGGGTCGCGCGCTGCAGCGCGTCGCGGGCCTTGGCGAGCGGGACGCCGGCGGCGACGCCGGCCGCCACCGCGGCAAGAGCGTTGTGGACGTTGAAGCGTCCGACCAGTGGCAGCGCGATCTCCACGGTCTCGCCACGCGCCTCGACGCGCACGCGCGACCCGCTCGCGTCGGCCGCGAGGATCGTGCCCTGCACGTCGGCATGCGCGTCGATGCCGTACGTGATGACCGTGACGGTGCCGGCGCGGCTGACGAGATACTGCCAGTGTGGATCGTCCGCATTGAGCACGGCCGCCTTCGGCACGCCCTTGTCCGCGCTCTGCGCGAGCATGTCGAAGAGGATCCCCTTCGCCTCGAGATAGCTCTGGAGCGTCCCGTGGAAGTCGAGGTGCTCGGGCGATAGGTTCGTGAACACGGCGATGTCCACCTCGCAGCCGCGCAGCTTGCGCAATGCGAGCGCGTGCGACGTCGCCTCCAGCACGCCCCAGGTCCCGCCCGCGACGAGCAGCTCGGCGAAGAACTCCTGTATCTCGACGGCCTCCTGCGTGCTCTGTCGCGTCTCGTTCGGCCACATGTGGTCGGCGACCTTGAAATCCACGGTCGTTGCGAAACCCGTCCGATGCCCGCCGGCCTCCAGCACGTCCGAGACGAGATGCACGGTCGTGGTCTTCCCATCCGTCCCGGTGACCGCGACGAGCTTCAGCTTCTGCGTCGGATGCTCGAACACTTCCGCCGCCAGATCGGCGAGCGCGGCCCGGCTGTCCTCGACCATCGCGACCGGCGCCTTCGTGCGGACCTTGCGCTGCGCGACGACCGCGACGGCGCCGCGCTTGACGGCGTCGGCCACGAACTCGTGTCCGTCGCGATGGAACCCCTCGATCGCGACGAAGAGCGAACCGGGCGCGACCTTCCGCGAGTCGTACGCGACGGCGCGGACGTCGAGGTCCTCGGCGCCGGACGGGACGGGGATGTTCGCGCCGGCGAGGAGCGGACCGAGCTTCAACGTGCCCCCCGGAGGCGACCGACGAGCCGCAGCGCCGTCGTGTACGCGGGCTCGGCGACTAGGTATGCGCGATACGCGATCGGTCGCGGCGCCGCGTCGTGCGCGCCGACCCAGCGGCGGACCTCGCCGCCGAAGCCGCGCTTGAAGAGGTATGGCCCGTACATCGGATCGTCCTTCCGCGTGACGTCGGTCGGTATGCCGCCCAGGTCGAAGCGAGTCGCGCCGCTGCGCTTCGCTCCGATGATGCACTCCCAGACGAGTGCGTATGCCGCGTGGCTCTTCCGCGCGGCGTCGTTCGTCGCTCCGGTCTGGTACACCTCGCGCTCGCCGCACCGCCAGGTCAGCGCTCCCGCGACAGGTGCGCCATCGACGTGGGCGAGGCGGAGGGTCGCCAGCCCGGCGTCAATGAGCGCGCGCCAGATCGACCTGTAGTACTCCCACGTGCGTGTGATGAAGCTGGCCCGCCGCCCGGTGAGCGCGTAGAGGTCGTAGAACGCGCGAAGGCCGGCGTCATCGCTGGCCTCGCGCACGGTCACGCCGCGCTTCGGACCCTGACGCACGCTCCAGCGCGTGTCCTTGTCCATCGCCGACAGCAGCGCCTCCTCATCGGGCCCGAGATCGAGCTCGAGCGTCGCGAGGACCGGTTGGATGTCCTGCGGCGACCGGGCGAACCCCGCAGCGCGGAGTGCCTCTCCCGCGAATGGCTCGTCGACCTCGGGATCGACCTTGAGGAACACGGCCCGGCGCTCGCGCGCCAGCGCCGCGAGCCGCGTCAGCGCGAGCCGCAGGCCGTCGTTGTCGCCCGGCGCGACGACCGGACCGCGCGGAACGTACGCGATGCGCTGGCCCAGAGGAGCGTCACGCCACAGCACGAGCGCCAGCGGCAGCGGGTCGCCGATGCGCACGTACTCCGCCTGCCATCCCTGACGCTCACGGACCGCGGCCCACACCGACGACTGCATGACGTGACCCCCGGGCGAGCGAGCGGCGGCGTCGTCCCAGCCACGCGGCGCGTCCATCAGGCGGCGGAGCGCGCGAGACGCCTGCGACCGGCGATCTGCCAGAGCGGATACAGCATCGAACGCACCGGCGTCTCCAGCGAACCGATCCAGGTGACGACCTCGCCGCCGAAGCCGAGCTTGAAATTCTCGACGCCGGCGAGCGGGTCGTCGGCGCCCTCGGCCAGGCCGTACATGTCGTAGCGGCGGACCCCGAGCTGCCGCATGCGCAGCATCGCGCGCCATTTGAGCAGATAGAACGGCCGAGCTTCGGCGTGAGCGCCGCTCCACCCGCCGTACAGCTCCCAGGCGCGATCGGCCATCCGAACGAGGAGCAGCGCGCCGGCATCCTCGTCGCCGACACGCGCGAGCATCAGGAGCGCGCGGTCGCCGAACGCGGCGAGCAGCCGCTCGAAGTAGTCGCGCGAGTGGATCGCGAAACGGTCGCGCTGTGCGACGGCGCCGAGCACTCGCAGGAAACGGTCGAGGTCGCGCGTCTCCTCGGTGACCACGCCGGCGTGCTCGGCCTTGCGGATGTACTGCCGGTGCTTGCGGCGCATGGCCGCGAACAGATCCTCGTTCTCGCGCGAGAGATCCATCAGGAGCGTGCGGCGCGGCTGCACGTAGACCGGCGATGCGCGGACTCCACTCCGTTCGAGGCTCGCACGCACACGCTCATCCTCCGTGGCCTCGGGATCGCACAGCAGGCTCGCGCAGCGCTCTCGCGCGAGCTCGTCGCGAACGGCGACGATCGCCTCCGCGAGCCGCTCCGGCGGCACAAGCGGTCCGCGCGGGGCGTAGGCCACGAAGAGGCCCAGGGGCAGCGACTTCATGAGAACCTGCGCGACGCCTCCGTCCAGCCGGAAGCGGCGGACGCTCCAACCGGTCGCTGCCTTGAGCTCGGCCCACGCCGCGGACTGCAGCACGTGCGGCTGACCGGTCGCGACGACGAGCTCGTCCCAGCGCTGGACGTCGTCGGCGGTCGCCGCCGTCGCCCTCAGGCGACTTCCCCGAGGGTCACGCTGCGTCTTTGCCGGACGCGTCCTTGCCGGGCAGCTGTCGCGCGGTGAACGTGCACTCGGGATAGCGCTCGCAGCCGTAGAAGAGCGAACGCCCGCGACCACGTCGCTGGACGAGCTCGCCCTGCCCGCAGAGCGGGCACACCACACCGGTCTTCACCTGCGTCTTCTTGATGTACTTGCAGTCCGGGTAGCCGGTGCAGCCGATGAACGGTCCGTACCGCCCGCGTCGCCGCGCCAGCGGCTTGCCGCACTCGGGGCACATCTCGCCCTCGATGATCTCGAGCTGCTGCTCCTGCTGTCCTTCGAGCGGCTCCGAGTAATCGCACGCGCCGGGCGGCTGCGGCGCGCCTTTCTTGGTCTTCTTGAAACCGGTGCATGAGTAGAAGCGTCCGAAGCGTCCGAGCTTGATCACGACCGGCCGACCGCACTTGGGACAGACGCGGTCGGTGGCCTCCTCCGTGATGTCCGACTTCTTCACCGTCTTGGTCTTTTCCTCGACGAGCTTGCTGAATGGCCCGAAGAAGTCGCGCACGACCGGGACCCACTCCGTCTCGCCACCGGCGATGCGGTCGAGGTCGAGCTCCATCCGCGCGGTGAAGCCGAGGTCGACGATGTCGGGGAAGTGCTCCTTGAGGAAGTCCGTCACCACGAACCCGACGTCCTCGGGCACGAGCGCGCGGCCCTCCTTGCGCACGTACTTGCGACCGGTGAGGGTCGAGATCGTCGGCGCGTAGGTCGAGGGACGCCCGATGCCGTGCTCCTCGAGCGTCTTCACGAGCGACGCCTCGGTGTATCGCGGCGGGGGCTGCGTGAAGTGCTGCGCCGCGTCCAGCCCCAGCAGCTTCAGGTCCTCGCCCGCGGTGACCTCGGGCAGCGGCGCGATCTCCTTTTCCGCCTCGTCGGTGCCTTCCGTGTAGACGCGGATGAAGCCGTCGAATGTGACGCGCCGGCCGTTCGCGCGAAGCAGGTACGGACCCGCGTCGACGTCGAGGCGCGTGTTCTCGAACCGCGCCGGCGCCATCTGCGACGCCAGCGTGCGCTGCCAGATGAGGGTGTAGAGCTTGAGCTGATCGGGCTTCAGGAACT
>DATEDV010000179.1:0-9212 GCA_035281485.1 Candidatus Limnocylindria bacterium
GTACAGGGCGAGCGCCGCGATCGCCACGATCCGGAAGCGGCCGAGCTCGGTGCGACGCGGACGGTAGGCCTTCCCCGTCACCGTCGCGAAGCGCTCCGTCCGCCGGACCATCCGGTTGTGCAGGAGCAGGCCGCCGACGGAGATGAGCAGGAGCACGGTCGCGTACGCGGCCGACAGCCCGTAGTTGGGCGGGTACTGATTGAGCGAGGTGTAGATGCGCGAGGTGTAGACGTAGATCTGTCCGGGGAGGCCGATGATCGCCGGCACCTCGAAGCCCTCGATCGCGCGGACGAACAGGATGAGCAGCACCGAGGCCGCCGTCGGCAGGAGGAGGGGGAGCGTGATGCGGCGGAACGTCTTCCACGCGTTCGCGCGGCTGGTCGCCGCGGCCTCCTCCAGGCTCGGATCCATGGTGCGGAACGCCGCGCTCATGAGCACGAAGGCGAGTGGCGCGGTGTGCAGGCCCTCGATCCAGATCATCCCCGGCAGGCTGTACACGGACATGGAGAACCCGAAGAGCGCTTTGAGCGGCGCGTTGATCCAACCGATCTCGGGACTGAGCAGGAACAGCCACGCGATCGTGTGCACGATCCCGGGAACGATGAGCGGGATGAGCGCGAGCCCGTACCAGATGCTCCGTCCCGGGATGTCGCTCCGCTCGACGGCCCAGGCGATGGCCGTGCCGATCGCGAACGCGAAGCACGCCGAGCCGAGCCCATACATCACCGAGTTCGCGAGGAGCTCGAGGGAGGCCTGGTCCGTGAGGACGCGCTGGAAGTTGCGGATCGTGAACTGGAAGTCGAGCGCGCTGCCTCCGGACGAGACGCTGCCCAGCAGCAGCATCGCGAGCGGGACGATCGTGAGGTAGCCGAGGATCAGTGCGGCGGCGCCCACGATGAGGACATCCGCGCGCCACGCCGGAAGACGTATCCCGGCGCGGCGCGCGACGGTCGTAGCCGCCATTTAGTCCGCTATTTGATGCCGAGCGTGCTGCGCCAGAACTCCGCGTCCTTTTCGAAGTCCGTACGGAGCGCGGGGCTCACGAAGAAGATCTTCGCGAAGTTGTGCAGGTCGGGATACTTCGCCGCGACCTTGGTCGAGGCGGGAACGCGTCCGGTCGACGCGATCGCCTTCTGGCCGTCCGGCGACACGAGCCACTCGAGGAGCAGCTTGGCGCCGTTCGGGTTCTTCGGCTTGTTCGAGAGCGCCATCGCCTGGACGTCGGTGATGATCGGGTCGGTCCGCGCCCAGTCGATCGGCTTGTTCTCCTCGTACTTCAGCTGGGCGAGGCGGTGCCCGTTCGACGAGAGCGTCACCGCGAACTCGCCCGCCGCGAGCAGGTTCGCCATGTCGGTGTGACCGCTGCGCAGCGACGGCTTGTTCGCGGCGATGCACTTCAGGACGTTCTGCGCTTCCGTGTCGCCGAGGATCTTGCGCAGGGCGGAGTAGACGACGACGTCCGACTGCTCGACCGCGATCTTCCCCGACAGCGCCGGGTTGCAGAGGTCCTTCCACGTCTTGACGGTGACGCCCGCCGGCATCTTCGTCGTATTGATGCCCGGCAGGTCGTTGTTGAACCGCGCCGCGATCCAGGAGCCGTCGGCGGCCTTCGCCTCGGTGGGCATATCGGCTGCCGACGCGGTGACGTACTTCTGCGTGTAGCCCTGCTCGATGACGAACGCGACCTCGAAGAGGTTCGTCTCGACGACGTCGTAGAGGTCCTGCCCGGCCTTCTTCTCGGTCACCAGCTGCTGGATCAGGGCCTCGCCCGACTTGCGGGTGTGCGTCACCTTGATGCCCGCGAACTTCTTCTCGAACTCGGGGAGGATCTTCTTCGCGTCGTCGGTGTTGGTCGACGAGTAGAAGGCCACCTGGCCGCCCTCGGCCTTGGCCGCCTCGTACAGCCGCGCCATGACCTGGTCGGCCGACTCGGCGGTCGTTGCGGATGCCGCTGCCGTGCCCCCGCCAGGCGTCGGGCTGGCCGCCGGCGGCGGTGACCCGCCACAGGCCGCCACGAGGAGTCCCAGGATCAGACCGATCGCGAGCTTGCTTCGAGCCACCCCGCACCTCCCGATGACCGTGCCGGCCATCACCCGTCATACGAGCCACGCGGGCGGCCGGTTCGCGCGCGAATGGTAATACCATCGGTCCAATCCCGGAGGGGTGCACATGGCCTCAGGCAGCCCCACAGAGGCGCGCGCCGACCCGTACGCCATCGCGCGGCTGGTCCTTTCGCGGATCGCGCACCCGGTCGCCATCATCGGCGCGGCGCACGGGGAGGAGCGCTCCTGCGGGACGGGCACGCTGATGTACGTATCGCTCGCGCCGGCGATGGTGGCCGTCGCCGAGCATCACGGCTCGCGAACGACACGGCTCATCCGCGAGAGCGGCCAATTCAGCGTCTCCCTGCTCCACGACTCGCAGCAGGATCTCGCCGCCGCGGCCGGAAGGTCGGCGGCCGGACCCGACAAATTCGCCACGCTGCGCATCCCGGTCGTCGAGCCGCCCGAGGGCCTGAGCGCACCCGGGGTGGCCGGCAGCATCGCCATCCTCTGGTGTCGCGTGAAGCAGTCGGTCGAGACGGGCGACCACCAGCTGTTCATCGGAGAGGTCGCCGCGCACCAGATCGACGAGCGCCGCGTGGATCCGCTCCTCCGATACCGCCGGCGCTACATGCGGAGCGGGCACTGGACCAGCGAGGAGTCGCCGGAGGGTTACCCGACCTGAGCGAACGCGCCGACGACTGACGGCCGCGGCAATTGGTCATACCATTCGACCGCCGCCCTCCGCGGCGGCCGGAGGGGCCCATCGACGTCTTCGTCGCGAGCCTGTTCACCGTCCTGCAGTGGCCCACGGTAGGACTGCTCCTGCTGGGCGTCGGCATCGGCTTCGTCGTCGGCATCCTGCCTGGCCTGGGCGGCGCGGTGACCCTCGCTTTGATGCTCCCCTTCATCTACGACATGGATCCGATCCCCGCGTTCGCGTTCCTGCTCGGGATGCATGCGGTCGTCGCGACGACCGGCGACATCACGTCGGTGCTCTTCGGCATCCCCGGTGAGGGGACGGCCGTTGCGACGATCTTCGACGGTCATCCGATGGCGCGGCGCGGCGAGGCCGGCCGCGCGCTCGGGGCGGTGCTCTTCAGCTCGCTGGTCGGCGCGATCATCGGCGCGGCCGTGCTCGCGCTGTCGGTCCCGATCATGCGGCCGCTCGTGCTCTCGTTCGGACCGCCCGAGTTCTTCATGCTCGCGATGCTCGGCATCACGTTCGTGGTCGCGCTGTCCGGAGGGAATCTCGTGCGCGGCTTCCTCATGGCGCTGCTCGGGTTCGTTGTGGCCATGGTCGGACTCGATCCGTTCACGGGGAAGGCGCGCCTCGCCTTCGGACAGCTCTATCTCTGGGACGGTCTCAGCATCATCCCGGTCATCCTCGGCCTGTTCGCCGTCCCCGAGACGCTGCAGCTCATGAGCACGAAGGGCTCGATCGCGCAGGGCGTCGCCGCGCCGATCACGCGCGTGATGGACGGCGTGCTCGACACGATCCGCCACTGGTGGGTCACGCTCCGCTGCAGCCTGATCGGCGTCATCGTCGGGATCATCCCCGGCATGGGCGGAGCGACCGCGCAGTTCATCGCGTACGCCCACGCACAGCAGACCTCGAAGACGCCGGAGGAGTTCGGCAAGGGCTCCATCGAAGGTGTGCTCGCCGCGGGAGCGGTCAACAACTCGAAGGAGGGCGGCGCCATCATCCCGACGGTCGCGTTCGGCGTGCCGGGAAGCACGGCGATGGCGATCCTTCTCGGCGCGTTCCTGATCCTCGGCCTCGTGCCCGGGCCGGACATGCTCACCAAGCATCTGAACGTGACGTTCTCGATGGTCTGGGTCATCGTGATCGCGAACCTCCTGGCGGTCGCGCTGAGCTTCCTTCTGCTCCGCCAGCTCGTCGCGCTGACCTTCGTCAAGGGGACCTGGCTCGTGCCGTTCCTGCTCGTTCTCATGACGATCGGCGCGTACACCACGCACAACGACGTGCTCGACATCGTCGTCATGCTCGTCTTCGGCGCCCTCGGCTGGGGTGCGATCCGGTTCGGCTGGCCACGCGCGCCGTTCCTGCTCGCGTTCGTGCTCGGTCCGACGGTGGAGCGCTACCTGTTCCTCTCGCACCAGCTGTACGAGTGGGGCTTCCTCCTGCGACCGGTCACGATGGTCCTCATCGCCCTGGCGGCGCTCGGCGTGGCGTACTCCGTGCGGAGAGAGCGGGCCGACCGGCGCGCCGCGCGTTCGCGGACGGGAGCCGCGGCGTGAGATCGCTCACTGCGCTCGATGGGCGTGGCGCGCTCCTCTTCAGCCTCGTGATGCTGGTCGTCTTCGCGTACGCGGCGTTCGAGATGAACACCTCGTTCACGACGCGCGCCCGGCTCCTCGGCAACGCGCTGATCATTCCCGCCCTCGTCCTGGCGGTGTTGCAGGTCGCCCGCGAGCTGCGTCGCACACGCCCGAGCGTCGTGCCTCCGGAGGCGGCGTTCACGCGTTCGGCGCTGGCGTGGGCCGCCGCGTTCTTTGTCTCGCTGTGGGCGCTCGGCCTCGTGATCACCATCCCGCTCTTCGCGATCATCTACCTACGGCTGGCCGCGAGGGAGGCGTGGCCGAAGGCGGCCCTGTATGCGATCGTCGCGTTGCTCTTCGTCCAGCTCGTGTTCGAGCGACTCCTGCACGTGCCCTTGCCCGGCGGCGCGATCCCGCTGCCCGGCATCACCAACTAGAAAGGGAGGCCTACACATGCGCGCGATAGCGATCCTCACGTCACTGATGCTCGTCGCCGCGGCGTGCGGGGGATCCGCGCCGCCGGCCGCGAGCCCCGCAGGCACCGGTGCGGCGTCGGCCGCACCCACCCAGGACCCCCTCGCGGCCTTCTATCAGGGCAAGACCGTCAAGATCATCGTCGGATACACGCCCGGCGGCGGCTACGACACCTATGCGCGCACGCTGGCCGCGCACATCGGCCGGCACATCCCCGGGAATCCGACGGTCATCGTCGAGAACATGGACGGCGCCGGGAGCATCAAGTCCCTCAACTACATCTACACGGCGGCGCCGAAGGACGGGACCGTCTTCGGAACGTTCGGACGCGGTCTTCCCGAGGCCGAGCTGCGCGCCGACGAAGGCGTTCAGTTCAAGTCGCGGGAGCTGAACTGGATCGGCTCGATGAACGAGGAGGTCAGCGTCTGCGTCGTCCGCAGCGACTCGCCGATCAAGAGCTTCGAGGACGCCCAGAAGCAGACCGTGACGATCGGGGCGACCGGTCCCAACGACGACACCGGCTTCTTCCCACGCGTGCTGAACTCCCTCGCGGGGACCAAGTTCGACCTGAAGATCGGCTATCCGGGCGGCAACGACGTGCTCCTCGCCATGGAGCGCGGCGAGGTGCAGGGCCGCTGCGGCTGGTCGTGGTCGTCGGTCATCAGCACGAAGAAGGACTGGATCGACACCAAGTACGTGCGGATCCTCACGCAGATGTCGCTCAACAAGCATCCCGACATCCCGAAAGAGGTGCCGCTCGCGACGGAGTTCGTGAAGAACGCCGACGACAAGCTGATCCTCGAGGTCATCTTCGCGCGTCAGGCCATCGGGCGTCCGTACGCCGCGCCGCCCGGCATCCCCGCCGAGCGCGTGAAGGCGCTGCAGGACGCGTTCGAGAAGACCATGAAGGATCCGGCGTTCATCGCGGACGCCAACAAGGCGAAGCAGGAGATCAACCCACGCAACGCCGCGGAGGTGAAAGAGGTCATCAACAAGATCTTCAACACGCCGCCGGCGCTCGTGACCAAGCTCAAGCAGATCGCGGGTTAGACCGGAAGCTGATGGGGCCGCCGCGGTGCGGCCCCATCGGCTGGGCCGGGCATCGGGTCATACCATTGCCGGCGTGTTCACGCCGATCCGCCAGTCGCGCGCGTCGGGTGAGATCGTTTCGCAGATCGAGCGGGCCATCTTCGCGACCGAGCTGTCCCCGGGCGACCGGCTGCAGTCGGAGCGCGAGCTCGCCGAGCAGTTCGGGGTGTCGCGCATCACCGTGCGTGACGCGCTCCGCGTGCTGGAGGCGCGCGGCCTCGTACGCGTGAAGGTCGGAGCCATGGGCGGCGCGTTCGTGGCCGACGCCAACACCGACCGCGTCGCCGAGTCGATATCGACCCTCATCAAGCTCAAGCGGATGACCCTGTCGGAGCTGGCCGAGGCGCGCAAGGTCGTCGAGGCCGCGACGGCGGAGCTCGCGGCCCAGCGCGCCGACGCGGCGGCGGTCAGCCGACTCCAGCAGAACGTCGAACGCGCCCGGCCGCTCCTGCGTGAGCCGATCACGCACGCCGACGCGAGCATGGACTTCCACGTCGAGCTCGCGCGCGCCGCAGGCAACGAGGTCCTGTACGCGACGGTGGAGGCGTACCGCGAGCTGCTCGTCCCGAGCATCCGCGACGTGCGCGACGAGAAGTCGGGACGCGCGACGCAGCGCGCGCACGAGGAGCTCGTCGAGGCGGTGCGGCGCCACGACAGCGAGGGCGCGCGCGAGATCATGCTCGACCACCTGTCGGACTTCGAGAAGCGCCTTCGCCGGAGGCTCGCCGAGCGGTCTGAGCCCCAGCAACCGACCGCGCTGCCCGCGCCGCGTCTCGTCCGCTCGCAGCGCCGCCGCGCGTGAGCGCTCCCAGGGAAAGCGGCCGCTGTTAGTGAGCGCGCCGCGCCGCATCGTCGTCGGGCTGTCCGGCGCGTCGGGCGCCATCTACGGGATCCGCGCGCTCGAGGTCATCCGCCAGGACCGCTCGGTCGAGCTGCACGTGATCGTGTCGTCCGGCGCGAAGGCGACGATCGCCTACGAGACCGATCGCCGCTACGAGGATGTCGTTGGCCTCGCCGACGTCGTGCACGACGAGAAGGACCTCGCGGCGTCGCTGGCCAGCGGGACGTTCCTCACCGCCGGCATGCTCGTCGCGCCGTGCAGCATGCGGACGATGGCGGCGATCGCGAACTCGCTGAACGACAACCTCATCGTGCGGGCGGCGGACGTCCACCTGAAGGAGCGGCGCAAGCTGGTGCTGATGGTGCGCGAGACCCCGCTCAACGCGAACCACCTGCGGCTCATGCACGAGCTGGCGCTCGCGGGCGCTGTCATCCTGCCGCCCGTGCCCGGGTTCTACCAGAGGCCGACGACGCTCATGGATCTGGTCGACCACAGCGTGGGGAAGGCGCTCGACCAGCTCGCGATCGAGCATTCGCTGTTCCGGCGGTGGACCGGACCGGAGCCGCGCGCCTGACGGACGACGAAGCCGCCGCGGGGAAGGCCCGGCAGGAGTTCGTCGCGTGGCTGCGCGGGCCGTCCTCCTATCTCGCCGCGATCGAGCGTCACGAGCTCCCGGTCGGACGGTCGCTCAGCCTGCACGGCCACACGATCGAGGCGCTACCCGATGGCTTCCGCGTGGACGGCGACTTCACCTTGCCACGCATCGTCGAGGCCGGACGCTATCGACTGCGCCTCTCGCACCAGAACATGCCTGCCGTCGTCGTCCTGGACAGCGACGCGCCGCGCGCGGACGTGACGCCCGACTGGTTCCCCTACGATCCCGCCTTCCGGTTCGAGCTCACGCTGGAGCGCGAGCGGGCGGACATGCGGATCGGGTCGACGCGCGAGCGGAAGCGATCCGCGACGCGCGCCGGATGGTTCAAATTCGAGATCGGCGGGGCGACGTGTCGCGTCATGGCGCTGCGGCTCAACGAGCCAGGGGTCCCGCCGGACGCGCTCGAGGTGTACTTCAGTGATGCGACGAGCGGGCGCGAGACCTACCGCATGCGCTACGTCGGTGTGAGCGGCCTGCCCGAGGGCGGCTATGTCCTGGACTTCAACCGCGCGTACAACCCCGCGTGCACGTATTCGCCCTACTACAACTGCCCGATCCCCCCGGTCGAGAACGAGCTCGCCATCGCCATCCGCGCGGGGGAGAAGATGCCGCTCGGGGCCGCGAAGATCTAGCGCGCGGCGATGCCCGCCGCCTGACCGACGACGACCTCCTCGGCATCGCGCGGAGGGGCACCGCGGTCGATGACGAGCGTGCGCAGCCAGTCGACCATCATCGGGATGACCTCGGCCGCGTACTGCTTGTACGCGGCGTAGTGCGTCGTGCCGCGCTGCATCACCAGCTTCTTCGGGGTCCCGCTCGCGCGGTAGAGCGCGCTCGCGTGATCGGTCGGCGTGACGTCGTCGTCATCGACGGCGACGACCATGAGCCCTCGCACGCGGCTCGCGACGTCGATGGGCCGATAGTCGATGACGTCCTGAGCGCAGCTCAGCGGCACCGCGGTCGGGATGCGCGAGTCCACGTCCGACTTCACACCGCTCGCGCGGCGTTCGGCCGTCTGGATCATGATCTCCTCGCGCGGGTGGACGAGGACGCCGGTGCCGCCCGCGGCGCGCTGCCGTCGATCGGCCTCGACGCGCGCCAGGAATTCGCTCCACTGCGTCTCGGTGGCGCGCATGCGGCGAAGCCAGTCGCGCCCATCGGCGACGGGTACCTGGCTGATCGTCGCGCGCACGTCCGGCTCGGCCGCGGCCACGAGCACCGCGTTCCCGCCGCCGGTGCCGCCGCTTCCGAAGATCGCGGCGCGGTCGGCGTCGACGTCCGCACGGCCGCGCATGTACGCGATCGCGTTGCGCCAGTCCGCGAGCTGCCAGGCTGGCGAGATCGTCCCGCGGTCGCCCTCGCTGTCGCCGAAGCCGCGGTAGTCGAAGATGAGCACCGCGAACCCGGCGTCCGTGAACGCCTGGTGATACGGGACATAGAGCTTGGCGTCCGCGAGACCCAGCCAGCCCGGCCCCTGCACGACGAAGGGAAGCGGCCCGCTTGCGTCATCCGGTCGATGCAGGAAGCCGCGAAGTCGCGCGCCCTCGCTGTAGAAGTGGACGGCCTCGCTCTTCACGCACACATAATGCGCGAGCGTGCCGACCATCGCCCGACCGTTCCTCGCGGTCCTCGCGATCTCCGCCGCGATCACGATGACCAAGGGAACGGTGGAGATCGCGTACCCGCCGTATCTCGCGGGTTATGGCTACACCCTCTCGCTCATCGGATTCCTCACGTCGCTCATCGCGGTGTTGCAGCTTGTGTCGCGGCTGCCCGTCGGGGCGGCGTACCGCGCCGAGCTCGTGAAGCGTCAGTTCGCGCTCGCGCT
>DATEDV010000180.1:0-6768 GCA_035281485.1 Candidatus Limnocylindria bacterium
TGGAACCGGCGATGTGCGGCGTGAGCACCGTTCGCGGCGCGCGGCGGATGGGTGAGTCGGCCGGCAGCGGCTCCGTCGGATAGACGTCGAGCGCGGCACCGGCGATCGTGCCGGCCTCCAGTGCGCCGGCGAGAGCGGTGAGGTCCACGACCTCGCCGCGCGCGCAGTTCACGAGGACCGCGGTCGGCTTCATCCGCGACAGCGCGCGCGCGTCGATGAGGTTGCGCGTCTTCTCGGTCAGCGGCGTGTGGAGCGAGATGACATCGGCCGTGCCGAGGAGCGCGTCGAGCTCCACGAGCTGCGCCCCCGCGGCACGAGCGCTCGCCTCCGTGGCGAAAGGGTCATGCGCGATGACCTTCATCTCGAAACCGGCCGCGCGGCGCGCCACCTCGGAGCCGACGCGACCGATCCCGACGAGCCCCAGGGTCTTGCCGCGCAGCTCGCGACCGATGAACTTCGCGCGCGTCCACTCTCCCGCGCGCACGCTGCGGTCGGCCTCCGCGATCCGTCGCATCAGCGCCAGGGCGAGGGCCAGCGCGTGCTCCGCCGCGGCGACGATGTTCCCGAGCGGCGCGTTCACGACGTAAACGCCGCGCGCGGTGGCCGCGGGGACGTCGATGTTGTCGACGCCGACGCCGGCGCGGCCGACGACGGCGAGCCGCGGCGCGGCGTCGAGGATGCGCGCCGTCACCTTGGTCTCGCTGCGCACGACGAGCGCGTCGACGTCGGCGAGTCGCGCGACCAGATCGGCCTCGCTCAGACCGGTCGTCGTGCGCACCTCACAGCGCTCGCGCAGCAGGACGAGCCCGTCCTCGGCGAGCGGATCGGCGACGTGGACCACCGGACGACGTAGGTGCGGGGCGCTCGCTCCGCGCTCGAGTTGGTCTAGCGCCCCCACCGGTCTACCGGCGCGTGCCGACCGTGTCCGCGCGCGGGACCCGCGCTCCCGGACGGCTGGGCTGCGGCGCGCTCTCGGCGTATGCGCGGAGCGCCGCGGCGATCGCCTGACCCGGTTCGACCGGCTGATTGAAGTCGCGGAGCGCGAGCTCGAGCGCGCTGAAGAAGTTCAGGATGTCCTGAAGCGTCACGAAGCCGAGGTGGCCGACGCGCACGAGCTGCCCCTCGAGCTTGCCCTGTCCGCCGGCGACGATCGTGTCGTGGTCGTCGCGCAGAACGCGGATGAGATTGCGCGTGTCGACGCGGGTCGGCGGGCGGAACGCCGTCACCGCGGGCGACGCGTGCGCCTCGTCCGCGAAGAGCGTCAGATTGAGCGCCTGCAGGCCGCGCCGCGTGGCGCGCGCCAAATTCTGATGCCGGCGGAGGATCGCCTCGAGGCCCTCCTCGGCCATGAGGCGCAGCGCCTCCTGCAGCGCGATGTACACGCTGACCGCCGGTGTCGCCGGCGTCGCGCCCTTCTCGAGCGCGGTCTTGTACGTCGCGAGGTCGAAGTACGCCTTGGGCAGATCGGACTTCTCGTAGAACTTCCAGGCCTTCTCGCTCATCGTCACGATCGACACGCCGGGCGGCGCGCCCCAGGCCTTCTGAGACCCGGTGACACACACATCGATGCCCCACTCGTCGATCTCCAGCTCGGCCGCACCGGCGCCTGAGACGCTATCGACGATCAGGAGCTTGTTGGTCTCGCGGACGACCTCCGCGATCTCCTTGAGCGGGTTGAGGACGCCGGTCGAAGTCTCGTTGTGCTGGAGCATGACGGCCTTCGCGCCGTCCTTGCCCTTCTCCTTCGCGAGCTCCTCGCGGACGAGGTCGGGGTCGATCGCGCGACCGAGCGTGACGTCGATGCGGCGTGCGTCCACGCCGTAGGCCTTGCAGATCGAGAAGAACCGCTCGCCGAACGCGCCGTTGATGAACACGAGCGCGCGATCGCCTCGCGAAAGCGTGTTGGCGACCGCCGCTTCCATTGCGCCCGATCCCGATGCGGTCAGCGTGAGCACGTCACCCTGCGTGCGGAGGAAGTCCTGGAGTGCGCGCGTGAGCGCCGCGAGCAGCGCGGCGAACTCGGGACCGCGGTGATTGATCATCGGTCGAGCCGACGCCGCGAGCACCGCCTGGGGCACGACCGTCGGTCCTGGGATCCGGAGGTTCTGGGGGCGATACATGTTCTCTCCCTCTACGCTGAACGGCGGAGGTGGGACTCAGCGAATGATGCCAGCCCACTCCGGCGGTAACAAGGAGAGAAGCGAGCATTTCTGAACTGAAGTTCGCTCCGTCCATCCTGAACGCCGACTTCGGCCGACTCGCGGAGGCCGTAAAAGCAGTGGAACAAGGCGGGGCCGACTGGATCCACGTCGATGTGATGGATGGTCACTTCGTGCCCAATCTCACGTTCGGGCCGAAGATGGTGGCCGACCTGCACGCCGCCACGAGCCTGCCGCTCGACGTCCACCTCATGATCGAGCGGCCCGACGACTGGGTCGACCGCTACGTCGACGCCGGCGCCGCCTACCTCGTCGTCCACGTCGAGGCCGCCCGCGACGTCCCGGCGACGCTCACCCGGATCCGTTCGCGCGGCGCGAAGGCCGGGATCACGCTGAACCCGGACACGCCGGTGGAGCGGATCCTGCCGCACCTGGACGCGGTCGACCTCGCGCTGGTGATGAGCGTGAACCCGGGCTTCGGCGGTCAGAAGTTCATCGAGGGCGCGTTGCCGAAGCTGGAGCGGCTGCGCGCCGAGATCGACAGGCGGCGTCTGGCAGTCGAGCTCGAGGTCGATGGTGGCGTCAAGCTGGACAACGTGCGCCGCGTCATCGATGCCGGGGCGAGCGTGATCGTCGCCGGCTCGGCCGTCTTCGAGGCGCCGGATGGAGTCGCGCAGGCGATGAAGAGGTTCCGAGCGGCGCTGCGGTAGCGACTACCGCCTCGCCGGCCCGCGATCGTGACGTCACCTCGCGCCCGTCGGCGTCAGTACTCGTCGCCAAGACCAAGCTCTCGGAGGCGGGCGTCGCTGATCCCGAAGTGGTGCGCGATCTCGTGGACCACCGTGTCGCGCACGATCTCCGCCTGCCGTCGCGGCGACGCCGTCATGCGTTCGATCGGGCCGCGGAAGATGCTGATGCGGTCCGGCAGGTAGGGCTCCTGGGCGCCGCGATCGGTCAGCGGGACTCCTTCGTAGAGCCCGAGCAGGTCGGGGCCGTCGCGCCGCTGCTCGGGCGACGGCTCGTCCTCGACGACCACCTCGATGTTGCGCATGCGATCGCGAAATTCCGCCGGCAGCCCGTCGAGCGCACGGGCCACCAGTCGCGCGAAGCGCGCACGCCGCAGCTGTGACACGGTCGCGACTCTAATCCGTGTCGCCCTGCCGACACGCGTCCTCATGGGCGAGACGAGCCCGCAACGGCGGACACGTACAGTGCCAGCGTGCGTGTCGCGCGTGCGCTCTTTCTCATAGTTGGTGTGACGGCGGCGATCGTGCTTGCGCCCTGCGCCACGGTCCTGACCGTCCCGCCGGACGCTCCGGCCCCTGCAGAGCTGCAGCCGAAGCTCGAGACCGCGAAGCACGCGGTCGTGCACGGCCTTGAGCGAGGATGGACGCGCGCTACGTCCAGGTGCCGATCGCTCGCCGACGTTGATCCGCGGATGATGTCCGGTGGCGTGGTCAACGACTTCGCGACCGATCCGGAGCTCCAGCACCTGCGGTCGCCGACGCAACCGCGGTGCGCGCAGTCCTGAGCTCGTCTACGCGGCCTCTCGCTCCTCGACGAGCGCCGACCGGAGCCGCCGGAGCGCCCGCGAGCGGACGCGGCACACTCCGGACTCGGACAGTCCGATCTGCCGGCCGATCTCCCGCAGCGTCAGACCTCGACCGTACGAGAGCACGATGACGCGGCGCTCCAGTCGCCCGAGACGCCGCAGCTCCCGCGCGACGAGCCGCCAGCGCGGGTCGCGTGAGGGGGCGGGGATCGTGTGCGCCGCGGGGATCCCACCGTCGGCGAGCTCCGCGAGCCGGTCGAGTGAGATCTCGACGTACGGCGGGGGCAGGTCTTCGGCGACCCGCTGCGCCTCGCGGTACGCGCGTCGAGCGGTGCGCGTCAGAGGATCGCGCTCACGCAGCGCATCGAGGACCTGGCCACGGACCCGTCGCGCGGCGTACGCGCCGAACGATGCACCGACATCGCCGCGATAGCGCTGCGCGGCCTGGACCAAGCCAACGATTCCCCATGCCACGAGGTCCTCGCGATCGGCACCTCGGCAACGCGGATCGATCGAGCGGGACGCCACGGCGCGTGCGAACTGCAAGTGCGCCACGATGCGTTCATCGACGTTCGGGTCCTTCACGGCTGATGTAGCCCGCGCCGAATGCGGGACTGGTGCATGGACGCGTCCGTCAGCCTCTTCGGACCGTGATGGAGGGCTAGCATCGCGATCGTGTCGGCGAATCGACGCGCGTTGTACCTGACGCTGTTGACTCTTGAAACGCTTGTCGGCGTCCCGATGGTCGTGCTCCTGGAGCTGTACACCATCGGATATCTGCCCCGATCGCCACTGGAGTGGGGATCTGCCGCCGTCTGGCACGGGATCCTGATCGGGACGCTTGTGCTCACGGTCGTCGCCTGGCGGAAGATGCTCCGCTGACGTCTCTCGCGTCCGCGGTTGGTCCTCCTCACGGCTCTACCTGCGGCGCTGAGCGGTTGCATCTTGCGGCCCGCGTGGACCAAGCCGACGATCCCATCTGCGATGAGGTCCTCGCGATCGGCGCCGCGGCAGCGCGGGTCGAGCGACCGCGCCGCGACTGCACGCGCGAACGCAAGATGCGCGATGATGCGCTCGCCGACGTCGCCGCTCGACACTGCGGCGTCGGCAGATGCAGCCGTGAGCCCCGCGGGGACGTCGGAGCGCGTCAACGTCGGTGCGCCAGAGTCGTCGAACGTCGGCGGAGGTTGACATGAGGGTCGAGGCCTCGCTGGTGATCGAGCGACCCAAAGCGACGGTGTTTCGTTTCGTCGCTCGCGAACACGTACGGAACCATCCCCGGTGGGATCCCGACATACAGCTCCGCGCGGATTCGGAAAGTCCCATCGGGGTGGGCACGATCATCCGGCGGCGGAACAGCCGCTCCGGCAGGCCGGTCGAGGGCACCATGGAGGTCGTCGAGTTCGAGCCTGACGATTCCTTTGGCACCGTCATCCGCGAGGGGACGGCTCAGGTGCTCGGGCGCTCCACGTTCGAGGCCGTCAGCCCTGGCCGAACGAGGCTCACCATCAGCGCCGACCTGCCGTCGATGCCCGCGGGCGAGGAGCCATTGGGCGCGGACTCCACTCGGCTGGCGAAGCTCATGGAACGTAGCGTTGCTCGGATCAAAGAGCTGATCGAGGCCGAGACCTAGCGAGCACGACGCGACGATGCGCTCGTCGGCGGCCGAGGAGCCGCTCACGTCAGGGAGACCGTCGGCGGCCCGAGCACACATACTCAGCGACTCCAGGAGGGCGACCGATGCAGGCCGATGAGATCCGCTTCCTCTTCGCCTATGACCGCTGGGCGACACGTCGCGTGCTGTCCGCACTCGATGGCCTCGATCCGGCGGTCTGGACGCGGCCGGACGTCGTCGGCGAGCGGGGGCTGGGCGCCATCCTCGTCCACCATCTCGGCGCGTCGCAGCGCTGGCGTCATGGCTTCCAGCAGACGGACGAGTCGCCCGAGCCCGAACGCGACCCGCTGCCCAGCATCGGCGAGCTGCGCGAGCGCTGGGAGGCCGAGTGGGCGGTCGTCGACGCGTGGCTTCCGACGGTGACCGACGGCTTCGTCGACTACGTCCACGAAGGGGTCCCGGTCTGGCAGATGCTCGTTCACGTGGTGAATCACGGGACGCAGCACCGTGCGGAGGCGTCGGCGTTGCTGACGGCCGAGGGGCGCTCGCCTGGTGAGCTCGACCTGATCAACTACGCCGAGGAGCAATCCGCCCCCTCCACCACCATGGCGCGAACGTAGGCAGGCGGAGACGGGGTGTCAATAGCCAGTTGACGCAGATATCCACAGAAGCGGCCGCCTACTTCGACCGCTATGCCTATCCCGACTGGCTTCGGACGCACAGCCTGCTCGTCGGCCGCATCGCCGAAACGATCTTGGCAAGCCGCACCGAAACGCTGGCCGGAGCGCGCGACGTGGCGCTCGCCGCGTACCTCCACGACATCGGACGGAGCCCGCTCGTCGCCGGAGACGCGCGCGAACACAACGAGCTGTCGGCGCTCATCCTGGCCGCCGAGGGACTCACGGCGGCCGTCGAGCCGGCCCGGCGGCACGCGATCTACACCGTGCTCGATCCTTCGACGGCGCCGATCACCGTCGCCGACAAGATCGTGTACGTCGCCGACCGGCGGGGCGGGATGCGCGTCGAGCCGCTCGACGAGCGCGCCCGCGATACGGCGCGGCGACATCCCCGTTACGCGGTGGACATCGAGCGGGCCGTCCCACTCGCGGAAGCGCTTGAGAGCGAGGTGTTCGAGGACCTACCGTTCACGCGGGGGGATCTCGAGGCGCATCTCATCAGATGAGCGACTTCTTCCGACTTCAGAAACACATCGACGAGCTGTCCGCGATAGGCTCGCGCGACGGCGCGATCACGCGTCTCGGCCTTTCCGCGGAGGAGCAGGCGGCGCGGGATCTCGTTGGCGGATGGTGCAGCGCTCGGGGCGCGGCCGTCCGGCGCGATGCCGCGGGAAATCTGTTCGCCCGCTTCGCGGGTGAGCGCGACAAGGATCCGCTCGTGCTCGTCGGATCGCACGTCGACTCCGTCCCCGAGGGCGGTCGGTT
>DATEDV010000181.1:0-8030 GCA_035281485.1 Candidatus Limnocylindria bacterium
CTTCGCGACGTTCTGCCCCTGTTCCTCGGCCAGCGCCGAATCGGGATCGAGGTACCGGGCGAGCAGCTTCGAGCGCTCGAGGAATTCGTACAAGAGCTCCGCGGTCGTGAGCTCGGTGGCACGCTGCGCGTACGTCGCGAGGTCATCGCAGAGTGCCTTCGCGGCCGCCACGGCCTCGTCGCTGAAGCCCGACTCCGCGCGCGCGATCTCCTCGAAGACCTCGCGCAGCGGCCGCTGCCGTCTTCCGCTCGCCTCCGCGGCGCGCGCGAGCTCGACGGCCGGGAACGCGTACAGCGAGGAGACCGCGAGGTTGTACACGTGGCGCGAATCGGTCGGGAGCGCGACGGCCGAGAGGAAGGAGATGAGCAGGCGGATCTCGGGACGCTCGTAGAGCTGTCCCCCACCGGAGAAGTGCGCGGGTATCTGCCGGCGAGCCAGGGCGTTGAGGAAAGGGGTGGCGTCGCTGTTGTTCCGCACGAGGATGGCGAAGTCGCCGTAGCGGCGCTGCCGGCGAAGCGCCTCGCGCGCGATGACGTCGGCCACGTGCTCGGCCTCGTCCGCGCCGCTGACCTTCTGTATGTGATCGACCTCGATCTCGGCCGCGTCGGCGCGCCCCTGAAGGCGCTTGTCGATCCCGAGCCGCGTCTCGAGGCGCTCGGGGTTGTGCTGGATGAGCCGGTATGCGGCGTCGAGCAGGCCCTGTGAGGAGCGGCGATTCTGGACGAGCGTCACGACGCTCGCGTCGGGGTAGGCCTCGGTGAACGCGTCGAAGTTGCCGAGCGTCGCGCCACGCCAGCCGAAGATCGACTGGTCGTCGTCACCGACCGCGGTGATGTTCCGGTGCGGCTCGACCAGGAGACGGAGGAGCTTGAACTGCGCGTCGTTGGTGTCCTGGAATTCATCGACGAGCACGTAGCGGTAGCGGTTCTGCAGCCGGCGCGCGGCGGCGGGGTGCTCGCGCAGCAGCTGCAGGCAGAGCGCGATCTGGTCGCCGAAGTCGATGACGCCTTCCTTTTCCTTGAGCGCCGTGTACGCCTGGTAGACGGCGGCGAGCTCCTCCTGCGCTTCGGCCTCGTCGAGGCGGACGTCGGCGTCGATGCCCGAGGCGAGGGGCGCCTCAGCGAGCGAAGCGGGCGTGCCCACCGCGGCGCGCAGCTGCCGCGCGTGCGCGACGTAGTCCTCGGGCGACACGTCCTCGTCGCGCGCCCGTCCGAAGAGGTCGAGCAGTGCGCGGACGTACTCGAGGGGATCGCCGGCCGGGCGGTAGCGGCGGAGCGGCAGGTCGTAGAGGTGCTCGCGAACGAAGATGACCTGCTCGGCGCCGGACAGCACGCGCAGCTCGCCCGAGCGTCCGAGCTCGAGCGCGAACTCCCGGAAGACCTCGTCGCCGAAGCCGTGGAAGGTCTTGATCGCGGCGTCGTTGAGCCCGAGGGGCGCGTAGTAATCGACGCGGTCCTGCATCGCCGCCGCGGCCTTCTCCGTGAAGGTCACGGCAAGGATCTCGTGAGGCTTCGCTGCGCCTGAGGCGATGAGGTGGACCACGCGCGCGGTGAGCACGTGGGTCTTTCCCGTGCCGGCGCCCGCGACGATGAGCAGTGGACCGGTCCCGTGCTCGACGGCGCGGCGCTGTTCTTCGGTGAGTCCGCTGAGGATGTCCGGCTTGTCCTCGCCGAGTCCGAAGGCGAGCTGCTCGGTCATCCCGGGGACCGCACGCAGGTCACGGGTCGTCGGTCGGAAGCACTTCGCTCATTTGTTCTATTCTACCCGGCCCGCTCGGGAGGATCACGCGAGGCTCTCGGCGAGGGCCACGAGCGTGCGGACCGCGGGACCCTGCGGCCCGCGTGGGGCGTAGGGCCGATCCTTATCCGACCAGTCGACGCTCGCGATGTCGAGGTGCGCCCACTCCGTCCCATCCTCGACTGCCGCCCAGAGGAACGCGGCCGCCTTGATCGCGCCGCCCTCGCGGCCGGCGCTGTTGCGGATGTCGGCGACCTCGCCCTTGATCTCGTCCTTGTATTCGTCGGTGAGCGGGAGGGGCCACACGCGGTCGCCCGCCGTCGCCGCCACGCCACGGACGCTCTCGACGAACGCGTCGGGCTTGCCGAAGAGCCCGGTGAAGTACGGGCCGAGCGCCACGCTCACGGCGCCGGTGAGCGTGGCGATGTCGACCACGCGACGCGCGCCCTCGCGCTGCGCGTAGGTGATCCCATCGATGAGCACCAGGCGGCCCTCAGCGTCCGTGTTGATCACCTCAACGGTCTTGCCGCTCATGCTCGTGAACACGTCGCCCGGCTTCGTCGCGCCGCCGCCGGGAAGGTTCTCGGTGCACGGCGCGACGCCGAGCACGTTCACCTCCGGCTTCAGGCGCCCGATCGCCGCGAGCGCCGCGATGACGCTGGCGGCACCGGTCATGTCCGCCTTCATGTGATGCATGTTGTCGGCAGGCTTGATGGAGATCCCGCCCGAGTCGAACGTGATCCCCTTCCCCACGAACGCGATGTCGTAGGTCCCGGCCGCGCGAGACGAGCCGCCGTTCTTGCGCGCGCCTCGCGACGACCCGTTCTTCCCCGAGCCGCGCCGGCCGTGATACCGCATCACGATGAACCGTGGCGGCTCGTGGCTGCCCTGCGCCACGGAGAGGTAGCTGCCCATGCCGAGCGCGCGGCATCGTTCGACGTCGAGCACCTCGATCTGGACACCGGCCTCCTTCGCCGCGGCGCGCGCCTCGCTCGCGAGCACGGTCGGGGTCATCCTGTTCGCCGGCTCGTTGGCGAGACGGCGCTGCAGGTTGACCGCGTCGCCGACCGCCTGGCCGCGCGCGATCGCCTCGGGCACCGCCCTGTCCGTCACCAGGAGCACGGTGTCGAGCGGCGGAAGGCGCCGCTCCTCCGCTCGTGTGCGGTGCACCTCCGGTCGCCACATCGCATAGGTGACACCCTCGACCGCGGCCTGGACCGCGCGCTCCTCGCCGAGCCCGTTCGGCGTGATGAACACCGCGAGCCGCCGGGCGTTCGACCGCCAGAGCGACTTCGTTCCCGCCGCGGCGATGTTGCGCGCGCGCTCCGCGTCGTGATCGGCCGCGCGTCCGGCGCCGACGATCACGATGAGGGGCTCGCCGTGGTGTGTCGTGACGCCGTACGGCCGGCCGGCGCCGGCCTGGCTCTTCGCCACGCGGTCGACGACCGTCTTGACCGCGCGCGGCAGGCCGCTGGGCGCGCGGCCGTCGCTGGCGAGCGGCACGATGATCGCGTCGACCTGGCCGAGCGCGGACGCGCGGATCGCACGGAACTTCATGGATGGTCCTCCCCACGGTGTGACAGTGACGTGATGCGTTCGCGAGCTTGATCGGGACTGAGCACGAGGATGCGATCGTCGCCATGACGGCGCGTCAGGCCGCGATCGTCGAGGAATTGTAGGAGCGGGAGAACGTGCTTGCGGCTGGAGCCGGTGAGGTCGCGTGCGCGAGCGACCGTGATCGAGCCGGCGTTCGTGAGCTCGTCGACGATGGCGCGCGCGAATCGCGCGACCGCGTCGGGCAGGAACACGGCCTCGGTGCCGATCCGTACGACGTCGCCGCGCTCGGCGAGGGCGGCGACCATCTCCCGGTCGACGCCGTGATCCACCTCGAGCTGCGCCGGGCTCGGCGGTTGCAGCGGATCCTTCGCGAGCGCGGCGCGGGCGGCGAGCCAGCGACGCTCCTGATCATCGGAGAGCGCGGGCCGATGGGACGGCAGCGCGAGCGCGCTGCCCCGCTCCACCAGCCGCCGCTCTGAGACCAGCCGCTCGACGAGCGCCGCGAACCGTTTCGGCGGCAGGCCGAGCGCCGAGCGTGCCTGCTCCCGCGACGCGCCGGCGCGCAGCGGCGTCGTGCGATGCGCCTGTGCGCAGAGACGCTCCACGTGCGTCGCGAGTCCCTCGAACGCTCCCCGCGACAGGATCGCGTCGCCGAGAGCGACCGCGCGTCCGTCCGCGACGAGCTCGGCCACCGCCACGTCGCGCTCGCCTGGGGTCAGGCCGCTGCGTTCGGCGGCCTCGGCCGCGGTGCGAGGGACGTCGAGCGACGCGAGCAGACGCGAGGCCTCCGAGGGCGCCGTGCGGCGCTCCAGTCCCGCGACCGTCTCGGCGCGGCGTCGCAGGCGCGCGGTCGTGACGTCGGCGATCGCGCCACCACCGATCGTCTCGGAGGGCGAGGGGCGGCGCACCACGAGACGGTCCCCCACCGCGGCCGCGACCGGCGCGGCGAGCCGAAGCTGCGCCCATGCGCTCTCGCCCGGCGCGATCAATGGGCCCTCGAGCAGCGCGGCGCGCGCCATCGTTTCGGCGGTGCCGACATGCACCTTGAGCTCCTCGTCGTGCGCCAGAGGCGCGCTCGCGCTCGGGAGCATCGCGAGCCGCACGGCGAGCAGATCCGTCGTCCGCAGCGTGCCCGGACGCGCGAGCACCATTCCGCGAGCCACCGCCTCTTTGTCGATGCCCGATACGTTGACCGCGACGCGGCTGCCCGGCCGAGCGATGTCGAGGGATCGGCGATGCGTCTGCAGGCCGCGAATGCGGCCGCGCAGCGCTCCGGGCACGGCCTCGACCTCGTCGCCCACGGAGAGCGAGCCGTCGAGCAGCGTGCCGGTCACGACCGTACCGAAGCCGGACATCGTGAACGACCGGTCGACCGGAAGCCGCGGCCTTCCGACGTCGCGCCTCGCCGGAGCCGCGCCGAGCACCTGACCGAGCGTGGCCATCAGATCCTCGAGGCCGGTGCGCGCGGTCGCGGAGACCTCCACAAGTGGCGCATCCGCGAGCGGGGTTTCGCGCAGCGCCGCGCGAACGTCCGCGATCGCGAGGGCGGCCCACTCGTCGTCGACGAGATCGCGTTTCGTCAGCGCGACGACGCCGCGGTCGATGCCGAGCAGTCCGAGGATCGCGAGGTGCTCGCGCGTCTGCGGCATCACACCCTCGTCCGCGGCGATGACGAGGAGGACCGCGTCGATGCTTCCGATCCCCGCGAGCATGTTGCGGATGAAGTCCTGATGGCCCGGCACATCGACGAAGCCGACGTCGTCGCCGCTGGGCAGCCGCACCCACGCGAAGCCGAGGTCGATGGTCATGCCACGCTCTCGCTCCTCGCGCAGTCGATCAGGATCCATCCCGGTGAGCGCGGTGAGCAGCGTCGACTTTCCGTGATCCACATGGCCGGCGGTGCCGACGACGCGGATCGCGGTCCCGTCGGTCGTCACGGGGCGGGCGCCGACGGCGGCGGCGCGCACATGCCGAAGAGGATCGGCACGACGACGAACGCGAGGATGAGCATGAGGGCGATCCAGAGCCCCAGGGCGATGCCGGTCGCGGCCGGCGGGATCGGCCAGTCCGGCCTGTCGCCCTCCTCTACCGTCGGACGGCGACGCATTCGATCTCGACGCGCGCGCCGCGCGGCAGAGCGCTCGTGCCCACGGTCGACCGCGCCGGCCGATGCTGGCCGAATCGCTGACCGTAGACCTCGTTCATCGCCGTGAATTCGGCGAAGTCGGCGAGGAACACGGTGCACTTCACGACGCGGTCGAGCCCGCTCCCGGCCGCCTCCAGTACCGCCGCGAGGTTGTCGATGACCCGCGCGGTCTGGAGCTTGATCTCGCCGCCGACGAGCTCGCCGGTCGCGGGATCGATGGCGATCTGCCCGGCGCAGAAGATGAGGTCGCCGGCGACGATCGCCTGGCTGTACGGACCGATCGCCTTGGGGGCCTTCTCGGTGGTGACGCTGCGCAGATCCACGGCTACTTCTCCTTCGCGAGCGCGGCGGTGACCGCTCGCGCGAGCATGTCATCATCCTCGGGGGCGACGCTTCGCAGATCGAGCGCCGCGCGGTCATCGACGACGCGCGCAACGACCGGTGGATCGCCGGCGCGCAGTCGCGCCGCCAGGTCGTTGGCGCGGCCGAGGCGCACGTCGAGCGCGATCGCACGCGAGGGCTGCGTCTCTTCGGGAAGCGATCCCCCACCCACCGTCGAGCGCGTCTCGATCACCTCGCACGCGACCCCATTCGCGCCGAGACGCGCGGCCAGCGCCCGCGCGCGCCTCGCGAGCGCGGATGGCGTCGCCGCGATCATCCGCCATACCGGCAGCTGGGTCTCGGCACGACCGTCGCGGTAGAGCTCGAGCGTCGCGACGAGCGCCGCGAGCGTCAGCTTGTCCGGACGCACGGCGCGCATGAGCGGATGCGCGCGCAGCGCCGCGATGGCGCCCGCCCGGCCGACGGCGACCCCCGCCTGAGGACCGCCGAGAAGCTTGTCCCCGCTGAACGTCACGACGTCGGCGCCCGCGGCGACGGCCTCCGGCACGGTCACCTCGCGTGCGAGGCCATGGCGCGATGTATCGAGGAGCGTGCCGCTGCCGAGATCGTGGATGAACGCGATCCCCCGCTCGTGCGCGAGCGCCCCGAGAGAACGGTCCTCAGGACGCGCGACGAACCCCGTCACCTTGAAGTTGCTCGCGTGCACGCGGAGGATGGCGCCGGTGCGCTCGCCGATCGCCGCGGCGTAGTCGCGCACGTACGTGCGGTTCGTTGTGCCGACCTCGACGAGCTTCGCGCCGGAGCGCCGCAACACGTCAGGGATCCGGAACCCGCCGCCGATCTCGACGAGCTCACCGCGCGCGACGATGACCTCCTTGCGCGACGCGAGCGCGGCGAGCGCAAGGAGTACGACGGCCGCGTTGTTGTTCGCGACGACGCCGTCCTCCGCGCCGGTGAGCTCGGTGAGCAGTCGCGAGGCGTGGCCGTGCCGCTCGCCGCGTCGTCCGGCGGCGAGGTCGTACTCCACGCTGACGGCGCCGGCTGCATCGGCGACGGCGGCGAGCACGGAGGGCGCGAGCGGTGCGCGCCCGAGATTGGTCTGCAGGACGACCCCCGTCGCGTTGATCACACGGCGCAGCGAGCGGCGGTCCCGATCGCGAAGGCGCAGGCGGGCCGCCGACGCAGCTGCGTTCTCGTCGAGGAGATCTCCGGCACTGCGCGCATCGGCCAGCACGTCGCGCACCGCGCGTACGAATCGGTCGCGCGGCACATCGAGATCGCCCGCGGCCCGCACGACCGCGTCCACGGACGGAAGTCGCCGGCGCGCGTCGGTCGTCAACGCGACAGCACCGTGAGCGCTCCGGGTCGCATCCTGACGTTCAGCGCTCGCGCGCGCAGCGGCTCGCCGTCGGCCTGCGCGGGCAGCTCGCGCTGGAGCTCGACGTCGAGCGCCCGCGCTCGGAACGCGACCACCTCGCGCCCGTTCACATGCGTGCCGCGGTACAGCTTCGCCAGCGCGACGAGCGACGCCCAGCGGCCGAGATCACCGGCGACGACGATATCGAACAGGCCGTCGTCGACCTTCGCCTTCGGGGCGACGTGCATACCGCTGCCGAAGTGCGTGCCGTTGGCCGCGACGACGATGAGGTGCTTGCCCTCGAGCACCTGACCGTCGATCCGTACGCGCATGGGCTGCGGACGGTACGACGCGATCGACACGAGCGCGCCGACGAAGTAGCCGAGCACCGGGCCGACGATGCGCGCGCTCGCCTCGACCCGCTCGGCGACATGACCGTCGATGCCGACGCCCGCCGCGTTGACGAAGATCCGGCCGTTGACCTCCCCGACGTCGATGACGCGACGACGCGCGCCCGCGAGGAAGCGCGCGAGATCGCGGCGCCTGCGTGGATAGCCGAGCGCTCGCGCGAAGTCGTTCCCCGACCCGATCGGGTAGAGCGCGAGCGCGGTGCCGGTATCGACGAGCCCGTTCGCGATCTCGTTCGCCGTGCCGTCGCCGCCCACGGCGATCACGGTCCGGCAGCCGTCGACCGACGCCTCGCGCGCGATGCGGGCCGCCTCTCCGGGTGCCGGCGTCTGGATGATCTCGACCTTGAATCCCGAGGACTCGAGCTCGCGGGCGAGGTCCGTGCCGACGCGTGCCCCGGCTCCATCCCCGGCCGCGGGATTGACGATCGCGAGCGTGTGCTCCGCGACGCCGCTCGTCACTTCGTCGGCGCGAGCGCCTTCT
>DATEDV010000182.1:0-2748 GCA_035281485.1 Candidatus Limnocylindria bacterium
GCTTCCGTTCGTGCCCGACCCGGAGAAGGTGTTCGGCATCGGCTACAACTACAAGGAGCTCTGCGACCACGAGAAACATGAGTACCCGCCCAAGCCGCTCATCTTCGCGAAGATGCCGAGCTGCATCGCCGGCGCGTACGACGACATCGACGTCACTCCGGCGGTCGATCTCGTCGATTTCGAGTCCGAGCTGTGCGTCGTCATCGGGCGCACCGCACGGCGCGTTCGTGCGGCGGAGGCCCTGGATCACGTGGGCGGCTACACCGTCATGAACGAGCTGTCGGCCAAGATCCTCCCGCGACCGACCACACCCGGGAAGACGGAGACCGTCCCACAGAAAGCCGTCGACGACTTCGGGCCACTCGGCCCGACCGTCATCACGCCGGATGAGATCGGCGATCCGTCACGTCTCCGAATGGTGGCGCGAGTGAACGGCGAGGAGCGTCAGAACTTCCCCACGTCGGACATGGTCCACGGCGTCGAGGCGCTCATCGAGCACATTTCGTCGATCATCACGCTTCGACCCGGCGACATGATCGCCACGGGGACCTCCGTCGGCTGCGGCATCGTCGAGCGACCGCCGCGTCTGCTCAATGACGGCGATGTCGTCGACTGCGAGATCGTGGGCTATCCCGGCTGTCGCAACGCGATCAAGATCCCGGCCCAGCGCGCGAAGAGGTCGAGCGCGGCGGCGTAGCCGATGCGATTCGACCACGCGGTGATCGCCGTCCGGGACCTCGAGCGGGCCAGCGCGCTCATGCGCGATGCGGGCTTCGTCGTGAGTCCCGGCGGCAGCCACGTCGGCATGGGGACCGAGAACGCGATCGTGCGGTTCGGCGTGGACTATCTGGAGCTCATCTCGGTCAGTGACGAGGACGCGGCCGTGCGGGCCAGCGCGCGAAGTCGGGAGCTGGCCGCCTTCGTGAAGCGTCATGAAGCGGGGCTGGTGGGCTACGCGCTCGCACCGGCGAGCCTGGCCACCGTGGCCGAGCGGCTCCGGTCGGCCGGTCGCGACATCGAGGGCCCGACCGCGATGCGGCGCATGCGGCCGGACGGCGTCCTGCTCGAGTGGGAGCTGCTGATCCCGGACGGTGTCGCCTGGCGTCGGCCGTGGCCGTTCTTCATCGCCTGGTCGCGGAGTGACGCAGAGCGCCTCCGGATCGAGCGGCCGGATCGCCACCCCAACGGTGCCACGGCCGTTTCGGGCGTCGCCGTGGCGGTGGACGACCTCGCGAGCGCCAGGCGGCTCTACGACGCGGCGCTCGGCGGCGCGATCGTGGCCTCCGAGTCCGCCCTCACCTACCTCGTGCGCGATGTCGCGATCGACGTGGTGGGTCCAGACGATCCGCGCTTTCCCGGACTCGAGCGCGGGCCCGGGCCGTTCTCGTTGCAGCTGCGTGCCGGGATCACGCCGCCAAAGATCGTGGAGGTCCTTCCTTCGGTCACGCTCACGCTCGCGTGAAGATCGTGGAGACGTCGCCCGGAAGCACGAGCCCGAGCTGCCGTCCGGCATAACGGATCGCGGCGTCGAGCGCCGGCCGGTTCGCCTCGATCCCGTACGCGGGGACGCCCGTGCCCGACCGCGCCCGTTCGAACGCCCGGATGAGGCTCGGCGCCACGTCCGGCGCATCCCGGTGCACGGCAGACTTCAGTGCGACGACGTGCATGATCGGGAGGATCCCCGTGCGCTCCAGGTACTCGGCCTCCCGCGATGCCACGTCGCGTACGAGCGGCCGCGCGAGCGGCGGCGCAGAACGCGCCAGCCGAGGCGCGGTGAACACCGCGACGGCGTCCACGACACCTCTCGCCAGGAGATCGTCGGTCTCGCCGGACACGTCCTCGATGACCACGCCCGAGACCGCGACGGCGGTCCGCTCGGGGCGCGTGCGCACCCACGTGATCTCGTCGGGCCGGATGCCATGCTCGTCTTCGAGGAGACCGCGCAGGTACAGCAGGCCGGTCGTGGCGTACGCGCCGATACCGATCCTCGCTCCGCGCAGCTGGGCGAGCTCGCGCAGCTCGCTATCGCTACGCGTCCACAGCATCGAGTGTCGCAAGACGCGATGCGGGAACACGGGGAGGAAGACGAAGGTGTCGTCGTCGCGCGCGATGTTCGTGAGCGCGTGCAGGAAGGAGAATTCGCCGGCGTCGTATGCGCCCGAGGCCGTGCGATCGACCACCTCGGCCAGCGGGAGCGTGACCACATCTACCGCGGCGCCGCCGCTCGTGCGGATGGCGCCTTCGAGCATCCGGACATGCTCGTGAGGGGCCACGGCGAGCGTGAGCGCGCCTACTCCGCCGTCACCGCACCTTTACTGGCGGATGACACCAGGCGCGCGTACTTCGCCATCGCGCCCGTTCGATAACGTGGCTCCGGCTGCGTCGTCGACTCGAGCCTCATGCGCACGTCGTTGGGCTGCACCTCGAGATCGAGCAGCCGCCGCTCCGGATCGATCCGGATCCGGTCGCCGTCACGTACGGCGGCGATCGGGCCACCCATCGCGGCCTCCGGGGCGATGTGTCCGACGACGTGACCGTGCGTCGCGCCAGAGAAGCGCCCGTCGGTGATCAGCGCGACCTTCTCCGCCAGGCCCGCACCGACGATGGCGCCCGTCACGCCGAGCATCTCGCGCATGCCGGGCCCGCCCTTTGGCCCCTCGTAGCGGATCACGACGCAGTCGCCGTCCTTGATCTTTCCGCCGACGACCGCGGCGAACGCGTCCTCCTCGCGATCGAACACGCGCGCGG
>DATEDV010000183.1:0-2006 GCA_035281485.1 Candidatus Limnocylindria bacterium
CGCGCGTCGCGACGGTGCGCGGCGCGGAGCTCGTCGGACGGCGCTACCAACCGCTCTTCCCGTTCTTCGCCGGTCACGCGAACGCCTTCCGCGTGCTCGCGGGCGACTTCGTCTCGACGGACGAGGGCACGGGCATCGTCCACATGGCGCCGGGCTTCGGCGAGGACGACCAGGCACTGTGCGCGGCGAACGGGATCGAGCTCGTCGTGCCGGTCGACGGCACCGGACGCTTCACCGCCGAGGTCCCGCCCTGGCAGGGGATGAACGTCTTCGAGGCGAACAAGCCGATCCTCGCCGACCTCAAGGAACGCGGCGCGCTCGTGAGGCACGACACGATCGTCCACAGCTATCCCCATTGTTGGCGCACCGACCAGCCGCTGATCTACCGCGCCGTCAACTCGTGGTACGTGAAGGTCACCGCCTTCCGCGAGCGCATGGTCGAGCTCAACCGCTCAATGCGCTGGATCCCCGAGCACGTGCGCGACGGGCAGTTCGGCAAGTGGCTCTAGGGCGCGCGCGACTGGTCGATCAGCCGCAACCGCTTCTGGGGCTCGCCGCTGCCGGTGTGGCGCTCGGACGACCCGCGCTACCCGCGCACGGACGTGTACGGGAGCCTCGCCGAGCTCGAGCGCGACTTCGGCGTGCGCTTGACCGACCTCCACCGGCCCGCGGTCGACGCGCTGACGCGGCCCAACCCCGACGACCCGAGCGGCAAGAGCACGATGCGCCGCGTCGAGGACGTCTTCGACTGCTGGTTCGAGTCGGGCTCGATGCCCTTCGCGCAGATCCACTATCCGTTCGAGAACAAGGCCTGGTTCGAGTCCCACTTCCCGGCCGACTTCATCGTCGAGTACATCGCGCAGACGCGCGGCTGGTTCTACACGCTGGTCGTGCTCTCGACGGCGCTCTTCGACAAGGCGCCGTTCCAGAACTGCATCTGCCACGGCGTCGTGCTCGACCCGACCGGGCGCAAGCTCTCGAAGCGGCTCCAGAACTACCCCGAGCCCGAGGAGATGTTCGCGACGCACGGCTCGGACGCCCTGCGCTGGTTCCTGTGCTCGTCGCCCGTGCTGCGCGGCGCCGACCTCGAGATCGAGAAGGACGGCAAGCAGATCGGCGAGGTCGTGCGCCTCGTGCTGAACCCGATCTGGAACGCCTACGCGTTCTTCACGCTCTATGCGAACACGGACCGCGTGCGCGGGCGGCTGCGCACCGACGCGAGCGGCGTGCTCGACCGCTACGTGCTCGCGAAGACGGGCCTCCTCGTCGAGTCCGTCCAGACGGCGCTCGACGCCTACGACATCGCGAGCGCCTGCGCCGAGGTGCGCACCTTCCTCGACGCGCTCAACAACTGGTACATCCGCCGCAGCCGCGCGCGCTTCTGGAAGGGCGAGCTCGACGACGACAAGCGCGCGGCCTTCGACACGCTCTACACGGTGCTCGTGACCCTGTGCAAGGTCGCCGCGCCGCTGCTCCCGTACCTGACCGAGGAGATCTACCGCAACCTGACGGGCGAGGAGAGCGTGCACCTCGCCGACTGGCCCGACGCAGATCGGTTCCCCGACGAGCCTGATCTGGTCCGTAAGATGGACACGCTTCGCGCAGCGTGCTCAGCGCTACTCGCCTTGCGTGAGGAGCAGCGCATCCGCATCCGACAGCCACTTCCTGCCGCGGTTGTAATCGGGGAGGGACTGGGAGCTCTCTATTTCGAGCCCGAACTTCGGGAGCTCGTGGAAGAAGAAACGAATGTCAAGACCATTCAGTTTGCTTCGATAACGGACGGACGCGTTCGCTTGGAAAGGATACCGAACTTCAAGATCTTGGGTCCGAAGCTCGGTACCAAGATGAAGGCCGTCGTCGCGAAACTGCGCGCCGGCGAATTCACGGTCGCACTGGACGAAGCCGATGTGGCGCTCAACCCCGGCAAGCTCCGAGTTGACGTGGATGGTCAGGAGGTCGTTCTCTCCGAGGCGGACGGAGACTACCAGGAGCGGGTCGTACCTTTG
>DATEDV010000184.1:0-21581 GCA_035281485.1 Candidatus Limnocylindria bacterium
TGCCTCGAGCGCGCCGAGACCGAAGAGCTGCGGCGCGAGCGAGCGGAGGAGATGGCGCGCGATGATGCCGCGCGTCCTATTGCCGACCGCGCTCGCGGCCTCGACGTACGGCGCGGCGCGGATCCTGGCCACCTCGTCGCGCACGAACTGCGCGCCCTCCGACCATCCGACGATCCCGAGCGCGACGACGAAGCCGATGATCGCGTGCTCGCGCAGCGCGACGGCCACGAGCAGCGCGAGGAGCAGCTGTGGCACGCCCGCGACGGCGTTCGTGATGAGGGTGACCACGGCCTCGATGGCGCCGCCGCGCCATCCCGCCAGGATCCCGAACGTGAGAGCGAGCGTCGCGCGCAAGATGAGCGCAAGGAGGACGACGGTGAACGTCAGCCGCGCGCCCCACAGGATGCGTGCGAGCTGGTCGCGCCCGAGCGGATCCGTGCCCAGCGGGTTGTAGGAGTCCGGTGGCGTGGGCGGCACCTTGAACGTGCCGTCCGGATAGAACAGGACGAGCCTTTGCGCCTGCGGATCGGCCGCGCTGAGCTGCGGTCCAAAGAGCGCGAGCACGCCGAGGGTCAGGACGCCGATCAGGCCGAGGATGAGCGGAGGATTGCGCGACAAGCGCAGGAGGTCGTCGCGTCTCATCGCGAGCTCACATGAACGGCGCGCGTCGCGACGGCGACGAGAGCGCTGAGGACGGCGAGCGAGACGGCGAATACCAGAGCGATCGCAGACGCGAACGCGACGTTGCCCGTGGCGACGGAGAGGATGAATCCGTAGCCGGCTCCGTTCCAGGTGAAGACGAACTCGACGATGGCAAGGCTCGACAGCGCGATCTTCGCGCCCAGCGCGATGCCCGCGAGGATGGCCGGCGCCGCGTTGCGCGCGACGTGACGCGCCACGACCAGCCACGGGCTGAGGCCCTTTGCCCACGCAGTCACGACGTGCGGCGCATGACGGGCCTCCTCGAGCGCCGTCGCAGTGGTCCGGAAGATGTACGCCGCGGGGCGCATCGCGAGCGCGACCGCGGGGAGTATCAGGCGCTCATCGACGGCGAACCCGCCGCCGACCGGCGCGATGAGTCGCTGCGTCTGCAGGTACACCACGATGACGACGAGCTGAAGCAGCATCGCCCAGAAGAACGAAGGGAGCGACGCGCCGATCGTGCCGATCGCCCACGCCGGGCCGCGCACCAGCGGCGAGCGCGCAAAGGCGAACGCCACGGCGGAAACGACCCCGATCGCGATCGCCGCGAGTAGCGCGGCACCGAGGAGGATCGCGCTTCGGCTGCAGGCGGTCCAGAGCGCCTCGAGCAGCGTCAGGTCACGGAACGGCGCGCGGCCGCGCAGCAGCAGGCCGAGGGTGAGATCGTCGACCGGGGCGGCACGGATGGCGGCGTCGGTGACCCACACGACGAGCAGGGCCGTGGCGATGAGCGAGGCGACCCCCCACCCGAACGGCTGACGGCGGAGTGGCGGCACGCCCTTTAGTACATCGGCGGCGGCGGTCCGGGTCCGATCTCAGAGGACGGTCGCCGTGAAGGGCCGCCGGCCCGAGACGAAGCGATCGAGCGAGAGATCGCCGATATCGAGCGTGTGCGCGCGACCGTCGAGCATCTCCTCGACGACAAGCTGGGCCGTGGCCGGCGCATGCATGAAGCCGTGACCGGAGAACCCCGCGGCGATGTAGAGACCGTCCACGCCTGGGATCCGCCCCACGACAGGATGATCGTCGGGCGTCATCTCGTAGAAGCAGGCCCACGAGTCGTTGACGCGCAGGTCCGCGAAGAGCGGGTGGCGCCACGCCGCCCGCGCGCGGACCCACGGCTCCAGCGCGGGAGGGACGACGAGGGGCGCGAATTCGCCCGGGACGAACGAGGCGGGCGGCGCGCCGGGGCCCTTCTCCTCGCGGCCGTCCGCCGTGAGGTTCGGCATCGCGAAGCGCTGCAGGGCGCCCTTGGGCCGGAAGTGGAAGCCGGACTCCCACTCGATGGTCATCGGGATGCGCGAGAGCGCGGGGAACGGGCCGGACTCCATGATCGATCGGGCGTAGGGCCAGATCGGCACCGCCACCCCGGCCGTCGCGGCAAGCTGTGCGGTCCAGCACCCGGTCGCCAGCAGCACACGCTCGCAGGAGATCACGTCATCGGAGGTCCGCACGCCGGTGACGCGGTCGCCCTCTCGCACGAGCTCGAGCGCGGCGACGTCCTCGCGCAGGCGAGCACCGCCGAGCTGTGCGAACGCGGCGAACCCCGCGAGGGCCTCGAGCGGATCGCCGTAGCCGTCCGCGGCGCCGAACCGACCGCCGACCAGATCGTCCGTGCGGATCCCCGGCACGAGCCGCTCGATCTCCGTGCGGTCGACCATCTCGACGTTCACGCCGACCCGCGCGTACAGGGGCAACGGCTTTTCGAGCTGCGCCAGCCCCTCCGGCGTCCCGGCTATGAACAGGTAGCCGCGCTGCTGGAAGTCGTGGCGCGCGCCGGTGCGGTCCTCGAACGTTCGCCAGAAGTCGGTCGCGAGCTTCGACAGCTGCACGTCGAGCTCGTCGTCGAACTGATGGCGGATCCCGCCGAGGCCGCCTTTGCTGGTCCCCTGCCCCAGCCGGCCACGCTCGATGAGGACCACATCGGGCTCGCCGCGCTCGACGAGGAAGAACGCGGCGGCGCAGCCGACGACGCCTCCGCCCACGATCACGGTCGACGCCGTGGTCACTCGCGCACCTCCTCGAAGCGCAGCTTCCCTTCGGCCTCCGTGATCCGGCCGAACCGCGGCACGTCATGCGTGAACGCGACGAGCCACTTTTCCGACACGGCGCGCGGCAGGATGACCTTCTTTGCTGCGAGCGTTTCGAGCGGCATGAGATCGAACGCTGGGATCCACGGCAGGCGCAGATGGTGGCGATCGGGCATGAAGTCCGAAGAGAAAAAGAGCGTCTGCCCCGCGTCGCTCACACGGACGGTCTGCGTGCCCCGCGTGTGACCGGGCACGCGGTCCAGCCGGATGCCCGGCAGGATCTCGACGCTCTCGTCGATGAGCTCGAGCTTGCCGGGTGCCTCGAGGGGCGCGTAGTCGTCGGAGAAATACGAGCCACGGGTGCGCTCGTTGGGCGCGTTCGCGTCGAGCCACTCGAGACGCTGGAAGACGTAGGTCGCCCGCGGGAACGTCGCCACGATGGCGTCGCCGTCGCGGTAGGTGTTGCCGCCGGCGTGGTCGAAATGCAGATGCGTGTTGACGACGAGCGTGACGTCCTCGGGCCTGACGCCGCGGCGAGCGAGCTCGTCCAGGAGGCGTGGCGGCTCGTCGATGCCGAAGATCTCTTTCGACCGCGCCGTCAGCTTCGGCCCCGCGCCGGTCTCGACGAGGACGACGTTCCCCGCGCCGTCGCGGATGAGCACGCAGTTCATGTCCATCGCGACGCGGTTGCGGTCGTCGGCGGGCTTCTCGCGCTCCCAGAGCGTCTTCGGAACGATGCCGAACATCGCGCCGCCGTCGAGACGGAAGATGCCGTCGCTGAAGATGTCGACCTGAAAACGCCCCACGCGCACGAAAGGCAGTATGGAAGAACACGCGGTGAAGGACGTTCGCGCGCAGTTCGGAAAGACGGCCGCCGCCTACGTGGCGAGCGCCACGCACGCGTCCGGCGAGGATCTCGAACGCCTCATCGCCTTCGCGTCGCCGCGTCCCACCGACAGGGCGCTCGACCTCGGATGCGGTGTCGGCCACACGCTCCGACGGATCGCGCCGCTGGTCGCGTTCGCGGTCGGCGCCGACGCGACCATCGAGATGATGCTGGCGGGGCGCGGCGGAGTCGTGAGCGGGCCGAACGTGGCATTCGCGCAGACCGACGCGACGCGGCTGCCGTTCGCCGACGCGACGTTCGACGTCGCGACATGCCGCCTCGCGGCGCATCACTTCACGGACGCGGCGACGGCGTTCCGCGAGGCGGCGCGCGTGCTGCGCCGCGGCGGTCGCTTCGTCCTCGTGGACAACTACGCGCCCGACGACCCCGCGCTCGACACGTTCATCAACGAGCTCGAGACGCTGCGCGACGCCTCCCACGTCCGCAACCAGACGATCGATGGATGGATGTCCCTCCTCGAAAACGCGGGGCTGCGAGCGGGCGACCGCTCGAGCCTCCTGACGACAAAGCTCACCACCGAGGACTGGCTGGCGCGTTCGCAGACACCGTCCGACCGCGCGTCCGAGGTGCGGCGCCGGCTGCGCGACGCGCCGGCCGCAGCACGCGAGGCCTTCCAGATCAGCGAGACGACGTTCGCAGTTCCCAAGCTCGTCGTCGTCGCGAGGAGGAACGCATGATCGCCAACCGCTCGGTTCCGGCGGCGACCGTCATCCCGGTGCTCGCGTACGACGACGTCGCACGCGCCAGCGACTGGCTGTGCCGGACGTTCGGATTCGCCGAGCGGCTGAGGATCGCGGACCACCGCGCGCAGCTCGTGTTCGGCGACGGCGCTGTCATCGTCACCTCGCGCGACTCGGAAGGGCGCGGCGGTGTGCTCGTGCGCGTGCGCGACGTGGACGAGCATCACGCGCGGGCGAAGGAGAGCGGCGCCCGCATCCTGCACCCGCCGACCGACTATCCGTACGGCGAGAGGCAGTACGTGGCCGAGGACCTCGGCGGCCATGTGTGGACGTTCTCGCAGTCGATCGCCGACGTCGATCCGGCGACGTGGGGCGGCACCCTTCGATAGCCTCCCCGCGCTGCGCGACGTGCCCGTCGCGACGGCCGCCCAGATGGCCGAGGCGGACCGGCTCGCCGCGGAGGAGCACGGCATCCCGCTCGAAGAGCTCATGGAGAACGCCTGCCGTCAGATCGCGACGGCTGCGCGGCTCCTCCTCGGAGACGTCGCGGGGAAGCGGATCGTCGCGTTCGCCGGAAGCGGGAACAACGGCGGGGACGCGCTCGGCGCGCTGCGCTATCTGAGCGGCTGGGGCGCGGACGTCGGCGCGACGCTGTCCGGTCCGCTCGAGCGCCTGCGGCCGCTCGCGCGGAAGCAATACGAGCTTCTCGCCGCGCTCGACGTGGCGCGAGCTGCGACGTTGGAGGACGCCGACCTCCTCGTCGACGGACTGCTGGGGTACAGCGCGAGCGGCCCGCCCCGCGGGGCCGTCGCGGATCTCATCCGCGCCGCGAATGCGTCGCGTCTGCCGATCGTCGCGGTCGACGTGCCATCGGGGCTGCACCCCGACACGGGTGAGCCGCTCGGCGTGACGATCCGTGCGGCGCTGACGGTCACGCTCGCGCTGCCGAAGACCGGTCTGCTCGCGACGCGATCGCGCGCCCTCGTTGGTGAGCTGGTCCTCGCAGATATCGGCATCCCACCGGAGGTCTTCGACCATCTGGGCATCCAGACGCGCGGTCTGTTCGAGCGCGGCGATCTCGTCCGTATCATCCGCTGATGCCCTGCTCAATCTCGCGCCTTCGGCGCGGAGACACGCTCATGGCTGGTGGACTCGCTCGTCGCGGCAAAGCCGCTCCTCACTCGTAATGCCCCTGCAGGGAAAACGTCTTGCGTTCATCGGTGGCGGCACGATGGCCGAAGCGATGATCCGCGGCCTTCTCGACAAACATCTCGTGCCGCCGTCGCACGTGTTCGTCACCGGGCCGCGGCGCGAACGCCGCGCCCAGCTTACGAAGCAATTCGGCGTGAAGGCGCTCGCGTCGAATGCCGACGCCGCGCACGGCGTGCACATCGTCGTGCTGTCGGTGAAGCCGCAGGTGCTGCCGACGGTCCTCCGCGAGCTGCGCGGCAAGCTGCGCTCGGACCAGCTCGTCATCTCGATCGTGGCCGGCGCGCCGCTCGCCGCGCTGCGCGAGGGGCTCGATCACGCGACGATCGTGCGCGCGATGCCCAACACGCCGGCGCAGATCGGCATGGGCATCACCGCCTGGTGCGCCACGGCGAGCGTCGAGCGCGATCAGCGCGACCGCGCCAGGGCCGTGCTCGGCGCGCTCGGAGAGGAGATCGAGGTCGACGACGAGGGCATGGTCGACATGGCGACCGCGCTCTCCGGCACCGGTCCGACGTACGTGTTCCTGTTGATGGAGGCGCTCGTCGACGCGGGAGTGCACCTCGGCTTCTCGCGCCGCGTCGCGGAGGAGCTCGTGCTGCGCACCGTCGAGGGGTCCGCCGCGTTCGCGCGGCGCAGCGGTCGTCACCTCGCTGAGCTCCGGAACATGGTCACCTCACCCGGCGGCACGAGCGCCGCGGCGATCTATGAGCTCGAGAAGGGGACGATGCGCACGGTCCTGTCGCGGGCCGTGTACGCGGCGTTCGTTCGTACGCGAGAGCTCGGCACGGAGGCGCAGCAGAAGCTGCAGCGGACGAAGTAGCGGACGGGGCCGGCGACGCTAGGCCGGTGCGACCTGGTTCACCTCGAAGATGTGTCCGGCCTCGGAGATCTCGGCGTGCGCGTCGATCGACTGGAGCCACGCCGCGCCGCCCGCGTGCAGCGCCTCGAACGTCTTCGCGTCGGAGACGCTGGGCCACAGGAGCACGGTGCGCTCGTGCGGGGCGCCCTCGGACAGGAAGCGTTCGAGGTCTTCACGGCTGCTGAGGACGAGCGCGGTCCCCTTCTTGGCGCCGCGCGGCGCCCACTTGACCGGGCTCGATGACCATGCGGTGAGCCAGCTCGGAGCGGCCCCGTCGTGTCCGACGACCGCGATGAGCGGCTTCGGCCCGAAGTCCCAGAGCCACGCGGCCGTCTCGGCGACGGTCTCCGGATCGGCGAGCGGGCGGTAGTCCGCGTCGGCCGGCGGGAGCTCGACGACGAATCGGTCGTATGCGACCTGGCTCACGTGCATGTGTCGCGCTAGGCGTAGCACTGCGCACCTCGCCAGGCAGCGAAGGAACGGTATCGGTGGGTACTAGTACTCCTGTCTCAGGTACCCGAGCGCCGCAGGCGGGGATCCAGCGCGTCGCGCAGCGCATCGCCGAGGAAGTTGAAGGCGAAGACCGCGCTGAAGATCGCCAGACCGGGTCCGACGCTCATCCACCACTTCAGGTTGGGCAGGTAGCGCTGGGAGTAGTTGATGTCCTGGCCCCACGAGGGCTCGGGCGGCTGCGCCCCGAGTCCGAGGAACGAGAGCGCGGCCTCCGCGAGGATCGCGAACGCGGTCGAGAGCGTCGCCTGCACGATGAGCGCGTTCATCACGTTCGGGAAGATGTGCCGCAGCACGATGCGGAACCGCGTCGCGCCGATGGTGCGCGCCGCCACGATGTACTCGCGCGCGCGTACTGCGAGGACCTGCCCGCGCGTGAGGCGCGCGTACGCGGGGATCGCGACGATGCCGATCGCGATCATCGCGTTCTCGATCTTCGGCCCGAGCGCTGAGGTGATGCCGATCGCGAGGATCAGCGCGGGGAACGCGAGCAGCGCATCGATGCCTCGCATGATCAGGAGGTCGAACTTGCCGCCGAGGTAACCGGCGGCCAGACCGAGGGATGTTCCGACCAGCAGCCCGATCGAGACGCTGATCGCGCCGACCCACAAGGACACGCGCGCGCCCCAGATGACGCGCGACAGGACGTCACGCCCGAGGTCGTCGGTGCCGAGCCAGTGCTGCGGACTGGGCGGCAGGAGCGCGTCGAGCACGTTGACGGTCTTCGGCGGATACGGAGCGACGAACGGCGCGAAGACCGCCGCGAAGATCCAGGCGAGGATGATCGCGCCGCCGACGATCATCCGCGGATTGCGTCGCAGGAAGTACACCGCGGACGCGATGCGGTCGCTGCGGAACCGACCGAGGGTGAGCGGGACGCTGGCGCCTGCCATCAGGTGCCCGCCGCGTCGTACGAGATGCGCGGATCGAGCCACGCGTAGAGGACGTCGACCAGGAGCGTGCTCAGCATGAAGGACAGCGCCGACACCAGCACCACGCCCTGCACGACCGGGTAGTCGTGCGAGGGGATCGCCTGCACGGCGAGTCTTCCCACACCGGGCCACGAAAAGATCGTCTCGGTGATGACGGCACCCTCGATGATCGCGCCGATCTGGATGCCCACCAGCGTGATGACCGGGATGAGAGCGTTCTTGAGCGCATGGCGCATGATCACGACCCGCTCGCGCAGTCCTTTCGCTCGAGCCGTCCGCATGTACTCGTGGCCGAAGACCTCGAGCAGGCTCGAGCGCACCTGCCGCAGGTTCAGCGCGAGGCTTGCCGTGGCCAGCGTCACGGCGGGCAGGACGAGACGGCGGAGGTTCTCGCCGACGTCCTCGGTGATCGGCACGTACCCGCCGGGCGGGAAGATCCGCCCGGGAATGACGTACGCGAATAACAGGATGAGCACGACGCCCAGGAAGAACGAGGGGAACGACACGCCCATGAGCGTGATGCTCGTCGACAGCAGGTCGACGACCGAGTTGCGTTTCACCGCGGAGAGGATCCCGATGACGAGAGCGAATGTGATGGAGATCAGGAGCGCCGCGAGGCCGAGCTCGAACGTCGCCGGCAGCCGCTCGAGGATCGCCTCCGTCACGCGCTGCTTGTTCTGGAACGAGCGGCCGAGATCGCCCTGCACGGCCTTGCTCAGCCACGCGACGTACTGGACGGGAAGAGGCTGGTCGAGACCGAGGTCCTTGCGGATGGCCGCGAGCAGCTCCGGATCACGCTCCTCTCCGGCGAAGACGAGGACGGGATCAACGGGAGAGACGCGCGCGAGCGCGAACACGCCGACGGTCACGAGAAGAGCGACGGGGATCATGAGCAAGAGGCGACGAAGGATGTATCGGATCACTTCGTCGCCTCCGCTCTCACATGCGCGGCGCTACTTCGCGAGCTGCGCGGTCTCAAAACGCGGGATTCGGTCTGCGTAGGACTCCATGCCGGTGACGGCCTTCACCGTGAGGATCGGCGAGGTGCCGAACTGGAACCACACGCGGGCCGGGTCGTCGACGACGTAGATCTTCTCGGCCTGCTGCAGCAACGCCTTGCGCTTTTCGGGATCGGACTCGACGCGCTGCTGGTTCATGAGCTCGTCCACCTTTGGGTTCGAGTACGACGAGTCGTTGTTCGTCTTTCCCGTGACGACGAAGTCGTAGCTGTTGCCGTCGGGGTCGAGCCGGCCGCTCCAGCCGATGAGCGTCATCCCGGGGTGCTTCTTGGACTGCTGCAGCGTCACGATGTCGTTGAACAGCTGCGTCTTGATGTTGGCCTTGATGTCGGCCTTTGCCAGCTGCGCCTGGATGAGCTGCGCGAGCTGAAGGATCGCCGCGTCACCGGAGGAGACCAGCAGCTCGAACTCGAGCGGCTTGCCCACCTCGCTGATCAGCTTCTTCGCGCCGTCGACGTCGGCCTTCGGCCATGGCTTGAAGTTCGCGTCATGTGCGAAGTGCGCGGGGGCGATCGGGCCGTAGCCGACGAAACCGACCCCCTGCGTCGGACCCTTGTCGAGCAGCTCCTGCCGGTCGATCGCCATCGCGACGGCCTTCACGTAGCGCTTCTCGTTGAAGACGAATCCGGGTGCCTCGTTCGGGATCATGCTCGACCACGCGAACGACCCGGTCTCGATGTACGTAAGCGTCGGGTCGGACTTCACGGCCGGAACGTCCTTACCCGCGACGTTGTTCAGCAGCTGCACCTGTCCGGTGCGCAGGTTCGTGAGCCGGACGTCGCCGTCGAGGATCGGCTTGACGATGATCTTGTCGAGGAACGGGAGCTTGTTGCCCGCGGCGTCCTTGCCCCACCAGTCGGCGTTCTTCTCGAGCGTGTAGTGGTCGTTCTTCACGGCCTCGGTGAGCACGAACGGGCCGGTGCCCGCCTTGAACGGCTTGAGCGTGAAGTCGGCGCCCATGGCCTCGACGACCTTCTGCGAGACCATCATGCCCGCGCGGTCGACGAGCGCCGCGAGGAGCGGTGCGAATGCGGCGCTCAGGTTGAACTTCACGGTGGACGCGTCGACGACCTCGACGCTCGCGACCGCCCCAAGGTCGCCCGTGCGCGACGAGCCCTGCGTCTTGTAGCGGTCGATGTTCCACTTCACCGACGCCGCGTCGAACGGCGAGCCGTCGTGGTACTTCACGCCCTGGCGGAGCTTGAACGTGATCGTCTTGCCGTCACTCGACGTGGTCCACTCCGTGGCGAGCCACGGGATGATCTTGCCCTTCGTGTCGACCCGCACGAGCGAGTCGTACATGGCGTAGTGGATGTTCCGATCGACGAAGAGTCCCGAGAGTCTCGGGTCCAGGTTGCTCACGTCGTTCTCGAGAGCGAAGGTGAGCGTCCCCCCGTACACGGCCTTCGCCGGTCCGCTTGTCGCCGTGCCCCCCGTGGTACCGGTGCCTGGAGCCGCGGCACACGCACCGAGGACAAGGGCGAGTGTCGTCAGGATCGCGAGTGCACGTGTCATACACACCCTCCCGGACGACCCGATTGGCGGGTCGTCGTGGAGGATACGTCCGACTGGTAAGACCAGTTCAGCGTTCCGGCGGGCGAAAGCCGGCTAGGAGCGGTCTTCGACCCGCTCCGTGTCGCGCCGGGTGTGCACTTCGTCCCGCTCGGAGCGCTCGCCGCCCTTCTGGCCGAAGACCGGCAGGATGCGGCGTGGACGCTCCGAAACGACCTCGCGCCGCTCGGTCGTGCGTACCACCGGAGCGACCGGCGCTCGCCGCACCGGAGCGGGGACCGCGACGGCGTGCGACGGGGCAAGCAGCCCGCCGAGCCAGCCGCCGAAGATCGCCGCGAGGAATCCGAGGATCGCGCCGAACGTGAGCGCGTCCCCCAGCGCGTAGAGGTTGAGGTCGCGAACGCCGGGGATGATGTCCGCGGCCGAGCGGATGCCCGACGCGGCGAACATGCCGTTGTCGGCCGCGACGCCGAGGAGCATGAGCACCAGGAGCACGAACAGCGTGAAGAACGCGGTGAGCATGCCGTGCCAGCTGGTGCGATAGCCCGCCATGCGTCCGGCCACGTAGCCACCGACGACATACGAGAGGAAGAGACCGAGGACCACGGGTACGGCGACCGCGATGTCGCCGTTCGCCGCCGTGCCCGGCACGACGAGCAGGCCGGCGACGATCGGGGCGAAGATGACCGATGCGCCGATCGTCGCGACCCAGCCGCCGAGCACCGCGCCCCACGACGTCCCGGCCGGGCGAACGACCGTATTTGGATGCACCACGACGTTCCCTCCTTGTTAAGCGCGTCGGAGGCGGGCGACTCAGCCCGCTTCCGGCTCTGGGAGCCGATGCAAGTCCCGGGCCGCACGGCCTCGGTGCGGCCGGCTAGGCGAGCGCTGCCTTTGCGCCGACGGCCCGCGCGAGCTTCGGCGCGAGATCGGTCTGCTCCCAGGGGAGGTCGAGGTCTGGTCGTCCGAAGTGCCCGTAGGCCGCGGTCTGGCGATAGATCGGGCGGCGCAGCTGGAAGCGCTCGATGATCGCGCCCGGTCTGAAGTCGAAGTGCTCGTCGATGAGCTTGCGGATGGTGTCGTCCGACACCGTGCCCGTGCCGAAGGTGTCGACGTTGAGCGAGATCGGTCGCGCACCACCGATCACGTAGGCGACCTGGACCTCGAAGCGGTCGGCGAGGCCCGCCTCGACCACGTTCTTCGCGACGTACCGCGCGGCATATGCGGCCGAGCGGTCCACCTTCGTCGGGTCCTTGCCGCTGAACGCGCCGCCGCCGTGCCGCGCGTATCCGCCGTAGGTGTCGACGATGATCTTGCGCCCCGTGAGGCCGGCGTCGCCCATCGGACCGCCGACCGTGAAGCTGCCCGTTCCATTCACCAGGTAGCTCGTCTTCGCGTCGAGCCAACGCTCGGGTATCGCTGCCTTCACGACGACTTCGCGGATCTCCGCCTCGATCCGGTCGTGCGGGATACCCGCGTCGTGTTGCGCCGCGATGACCACGGTGTGGACGCGCTGCGGGACGCCGCGCGAATACTCGACGGTGACCTGGCTCTTTCCGTCCGGGCGCAGCCACGCGAGGCGCTTGGTCTTCCGCGCCGCGGCGAGCTCCTTGGCGACCGCGTGCGCGAGCGTGATCGGAAGCGGCATGAGCTCCTCGGTCTCGCGCACGGCGAATCCGAACATCATTCCCTGGTCGCCCGCGCCGAGCTCGTGCGGGTCGACGCCGGCGCGCGCCTCGAGCGACTCGTTCACGCCCTGGGCGATCTCGCGCGACTGCTCTTTGATCGCCGTGAGCACGCCGCAGCTCTGGTAGTCGAATCCGTAGTCGGCGTTCGTGTAGCCGATGTCCTTGACGATCGTGCGCACCAGGCCGGGCACGTCGACCCAGGCTGTCGTGGTGATCTCACCGCACACCAGGATCGTCCCGGTGGTGGTCGCCGTCTCGCAGGCGACCCGAGCGTTCGGGTCCTGTCGCAGGCACTCGTCGAGCATCCCGTCGGAGATCTGATCGCACAGCTTGTCGGGATGTCCCTCGGTCACGGACTCGCTGGTGAAGAGGACCCTGTCGGCCGACATGAACGAGCTCGCCACTCTCACGTACCCGCCTTCCATGACTTCGCGTAGATCGCCTGCTCTTCGGTCATCGTGTCGATCGGCATACCCATGGCCTCGAGCTTCGCGCTCGCGATCTGCTCGTCCAGCTCGCGCGGCACAGGGTAGACCTGCGGCGCAAGCTTGCCGGCGTTCTTGATCAGGTACTCGATGGCCAGGGCCTGGTTCGCGAAGGACATGTCCATCACGGCGGCCGGGTTGGCCTCGGCCGCGACGTGGTTGACCAGGCGGCCCTCGCCGAGGACGAAGATCTTCCGCGCGCCGAGGTCGTACTCGTCGACGAACCGTCGGACCTCGCGCTTCGATCGCGCCAGCTTCTCGAGCGCGCCGAGCTCGATCTCGTCGTTGAAGTGGCCCGCGTTCGCGAGGATCGCGCCGTCCTTCATCGTCTCGAAGTGCTGCTTCGCGATGACGTTCACGTTGCCCGTGCAGGTGATGAACAGGTCGCCTCGTCGTGCGGCCTCGGCGATCGGCATGACCTGGTAGCCGTCCATCGCGGCCTCGAGACCGCGCAGCGCGTCGACCTCGACGACGATGACGATCGCCCCCAGGCCGCGGAACCGCGACGCGACGCCACGTCCGACCCACCCGTAGCCGGCGACGACGACGGTCTTGCCGGCGAGCAGGATGTTCGTCGCGCGCAGGATCCCGTCGACGGCGGATTGCCCGGTGCCGTACTGGTTGTCGAACATGTGCTTGGTCTGCGCCTCGTTCACCGCGACGATCGGATAGGCGAGGACGCCCTCCGCCGCCATCGCGCGCAGGCGGATCACGCCCGTCGTCGTCTCCTCCGTGCCGCCCTTCACGTTCTGGAGCAGGTCTTTGCGCTCCGTATGCAGCAGCGTCACCACGTCGGCACCGTCGTCCATCGTGATCTGCGGCTTGGTCTCGAGCACCGCGTTGATGTGGCGGTAGTACGTGTCGCGGTCCTCGCCCTTCCGAGCGAAGACGGCGATGCCCTCCTTCGCGACGAGCGCCGCGGCGGCGTCGTCCTGCGTCGAGAGCGGATTGGACGCGCAGAGCGCGACGCTCGCGCCCGCGTCGCGGAGCGCGATCGCCAGGTTCGCGGTCTCGGTCGTGACGTGCAGGCAGGCGGCGATGCGAAGACCGGTGAACGGCCGCTCCTTCGCGAGCCGCTTGCGGATCCCCGCGAGGACGGGCATCTCGCGCCCGGCCCATTCCACTCGGCGCGAGCCGACCTCGGCGAGCTCGATGTCGACGACGTCGTGTCGTGGCGTGGCCGCGGTGGTCGTGGTCATCTCATCCTCCCCAGGATCCGGTCCCACGCGGAGCGTCGCACCGCGGGACCCTCGATGAATGGGCCGTGCACGCGATAGCCGAGGCGTTCGTAGACGGAGATCGCCGGTGCGTTGTCCTGACGCACGTTGAGCACGACGTCGCGGTGCTGCTCGAGCGCCGCCTCCGTCACCGCCGAGGTCACCGAGGTGGCCATGCCGCGGTCGCGGTACGTGATGCGCGTGAGGACATTGCCCACCGCGGCGACGTTCGACAGCCGCGAGCGGACGTGCGTGCCCGCCGCGGAGGCGAGAACGCTGCCGACGTACACACCGAAGTAGATCTCCCGCTCGAGTCGCTGCTCGGTGAAGTACGTGCGCGAGGCGTGGCCATACAGATCGATGACGTCGTCGAGCTGCTCCGGTCCGAGCCGCATCACGCCGTGCGTCACGCGTGGCCGGAACGTCGAGACCGACACCGCCATGCGGTGCATCTTCTCGACACGCTCGTAGCGGTACACGCTCTCGACGGCCAGCCGGCCGGCGGGCGGCGTCGCGACGACGATGCGCGGCTCGTGGATGCCGTCGCGGAAGATCGACGCCAGAGCCTCGGTCTCGCCGCTCGCGAAGCACGGACGGAAGGGCAGGGCCTCGACGACGAGCGCGCACGCCACGACCTCATTGCCTCGTGAGGCGGTCCACCATCGCGCCTTCTCGATCTCGGCGGCGTCGATGTCGGCAAGGGCGTACGCCGCCATGAGCCGGTCGCGCTGGAAGAACGCGCGAGCGCGCTCGGCCGGGGGCTGGTCCTCGAGGCGGATCTCTGGCAGGAGCGGGGCCGCGGTCATCGGTCCTCCTTGTTAGTGGAAAGGACCAAGCGGGGCTCCGCCGGTCGACGGTTCGCTATGCCTGTATGAGTGTAACGATGTCATAGCCGGACAGCTTGTCCCGGCCCTTGAGCGCGACGAGCTCGATGAGGAACGCGAGCGCCACGATCTCGCCCTTCAGCTGCTTGACCAGCTGGATCGTCCCCGCCACCGTGCCGCCGGTCGCCAGCAGGTCGTCGACGATGAGGACCTTCGCGCCGGGCTTGATCGCGTCCCTGTGCATCTCGAGCGTGGCCGAGCCGTACTCGAGGTCGTACTCGACGCTCACCACGTCGGCCGGCAGCTTGCCGAGCTTGCGGACCGGGACGAAGCCGACGCCGAGCTTGTACGCGATGGGAGCGCCGAAGATGAAGCCGCGCGACTCCATGCCGACGACCACGTCGATGTCGCGCTTGCCGACGCGTTCCATCAGCCCGTCGACGGCGGCCCGCAGCGAATCGCCGTCCTTGAGCAGCGTCGTGATGTCCTTGAAGAGGATGCCCGGCTTCGGGAAGTCCGGTATGTCGCGGATGCGGGAGGCGAGGTCCTTCGTCGTCGCGGCCACGGGCGAAGCGTAGCGCGGTTCAGCGCCCCGCGATGGCCTCGCGCCATGCTGCGAGCGCGGGCTTCGCGGTCCCGTCGTGGGTCCTCAGCGCGACGCTCGCGAACGAGTCTGGTCCCGCGGTGCCGTACTCATTCGGGAACGCCCAGAGCGACAGCGCCGGACGCGGCGACGTGGTGATGGCGAAGAATCGGCGCACGAATTCCGCCTGCTCGTCGGGCGTCCCGCCGTGGCCGGAGTTCGGCGCGCCCGCGAGCGGTCCCGACGGCCAGCCGATCTCGGTCAGCGCGAGGGGCGACGGCGAACGGCGCGCGGCGTCGGCGTAGTAGTCGGCCGGGATCTCGCCCGGTGTCTGATGCGCGAGGAACGGATAGCTGGTGAAGCCCGTCACGTCGAGCTTCGTTCCGAAACGCGCGAGGAGCTCCCAGTGCGGCGGCGTCGACTCCCTCCCGGTCATGAGGAATGCCCGACCGCGCATGAGCTCGAGCTGGAAGATGGTGAACACGTTCGTTGCCGGCGACACGCGCTTGATCGCGTCGTACGCGTCGCTGTAACCCGCGACGAAACCGTCGAAGGCGCTGGGATCCGAGAGGTGAAGGCGATTCGACTCGACGCCCAGCGCGAGGAACGCGGGCCGGTGCTCGCGTGCGATCAGCGTCACCGTCTCGATGAAGCGCGCGCGCTGCGGGGACGCCCAGTCGACCGTGCTCGTCACGCCCCCGCCCGGCAGATCGCGGGCAACGCCCAGCGCGACGATCGGCGTGAATCTGTGCTCCCGGCCGGCGGCGAATGACGACGCGACCGCGGCGGGTACCTTCCCCTCCGTCGCGGCCGAGTCGGCCCAGTTCACGTACACGCCCGCCGCCCCGCCGGTGTCCGCGAAGGAGCGGTACAGCTCGAGCCAATCCGCGGGCGCCGTGGTCGGGAAGTTGCGTGGCACCAAGCCCGCGACGCCGAAGCGCGGCGTGGTGAGGGCTGCGGGCGCCGCGGTCTGCCCGCTCGACTCGCGGCCTCGGTCCGCGGCCGGAGCCTGGCCACAGGCGATGAGCGTTGCGACTGCGACCATCACGAGAGCGCGCACGCGCGTGAGCCTAGGGCTGGACCCCGGTGATGTGGTCGCTTTCGAAGACCTTTTCGAGCCTTCCGGTGTCGCCGTCCAGTACCAATACGGTGAGGTTGGTGTTGTGGGCCGGAGAACGATCCAGCTGCGGCAGGATCCCGAGGAAATGCGAGACGAGGATGCGCGTCACGCCGCCGTGTCCGACGACGAGCACCGTGCCACCCGGCGTTCGCTGCGCGAGACGCCGTACCGCGCCGAGGCTGCGCCCGAGGACCTGTTCGAGCGTCTCCCCGTTCGGCCACGCGACGAAGGCGTCATCGCGCCACTCCGGCAGCCCTTTGATCTCGTCGTACACGGCGCCGGTCTTGTCGCCGACGTCGATCTCCATCAGATCCGGTTCGATCTCCACTTCGAGTCCAAGCCGCCCCGCGATGACCTTCGCCGTATCGAGCGAGCGATGGAGTGGCGTCGCCACGATGCGGTCGAACTTCGTGGCCGCGAGCGCGTCGGCGACGACCTCCGCCTGCCTGCGGCCCAGCTCGGTGAGCGGACTGTCGCTCCGACCGGCGAAGCGCCGCGCCGCGTTCGCCTCGCTCTCGCCGTGCCTGACGAAGTAGAAGGTGGTCGGCTCCGTCATGCCGCCGCGAGCAGGTCGGCGACCTCGGACCAGCCGCTCACCCGCGTGATGAGGGGATGCTCGACGTCGCGATTCCAGGGATGGTCGAAGAGGAAGACCCGGATGCCCGCCTCCGCGAGGCTGCGTGAGATGAGATCGTCGTCCTCGCAGAAGGCGTCGAGCCGCAGCTCCTGCGCGAGCCGCGTCTTGTACTGCGCCGAGCCCTCCGCGTCGTAACGCCCGCGCGGGTAGTCGGGACGGAAGTCGCCGAGCGGCTTGAGGTGGACGGCCTTCGCGTAATCGAAGAGACCCTTCTCGCGCAGCCACGTCTCGGTGATCATCCGCCGGCGCTGCGAGCGCGCGGTGATGAAGTAGAGCTCGTGACCGGCCGCCACGAGCTGCTCGAGGACCGCCGGGCAGTCCTCGTACACATCGAGCTCGCTGAAGAACGTGCCGTCGTAAAGACGCATGCGGAAGCGATCGCGCTCCTCCGGCGTGACGCGTTCGAGGCCGGGGACGAGCGTGTCGCGCGGCGCGCCCTTCTCCATCCGGGACAGCAGATGCCATCCGATCTCGCGCTCGTCCGGCAGCTCGACGCCGAACTCCTCGGCGAACTTGCGCAGGTAGGGCACCGCGCAGATCGCCATGACGTCGTCGAGGTCGATGCCGATGCGCATCAGGCGTGCGGCGTCGGCGCGGGCAGCGTCGCCCAGAGCCCGACGAGGAGCGTGGAGTTGAACGACCAGTGCGCGGCGACCGGCGTCGCGAGCGTATCCGTAAGCAGACGCAGCCACGCCAGCACGACGCCTCCGACGAACACGACCGCGAGCGCGCCGGCGATCGCCGGGATGAACCAGGGCGATGGCGCGGCGACGGTCGTCTCGCCGACGGTCACGACCGCGACGGCGGCGTGCCACAGCGCGAAGGCCGCCGCCGAGCCCAGGAGCGCCGCGCGCAGACCGACGCGGCGCAGCAGTCCGAACAATGTGCCCCGGAACGCGACCTCCTCGGGCAGGACGGCGCCGAGGGGCAGGAAGAACAGGATGTGACGGACGAGGTCCGCCTGGAGCACGTCGCGCAGCGGGTCGTAGACGACCGGGGCACCCACGAGCAGCGACGCGAGCTGCAGTCCGGCGATGCCGGCCAGCGCGATCGCCGCACCGCTGCCCATGCCGATCAGCGCGCCGCGCGGCCACGCGGTCGAGCGCAGGCCCATCGCGGCTCTGTCGAGCCCGGCACGTCGCGCGATCGCAAGGGACAGCCCGACCAGCGTGACGCCGGTCAGGACGTAGGCGAGGCTGCCACCGGGGAGCTGCGCGGTGCCGCCCAGGATCGAGGCGCCCGCGTTGCCCCAGCCGACCAGCAGCGCGACGAAGACCCAGATCACGCCGCCACCAGATCGAGCAGGCGCGTGAGCGCGTCGCGCCAGTCGCCGCGCGTGTCCAGCACCGACAGCCGGATCTGCCGCTGTCCGGTCTGCGCCTTCGGGAACGCGCGCGTCACCGCCACGCGCTGCGCACCGGTGATGTCGCGCGCCAGCACGAGACGCAGCTCCGGCCCGCGCGCGCGTACCTCGGTCGCGCCGGCCGCGACGGCGCGCAGCTTCACCTCGACGCCATAGAGAAGGTTTCGCAGCGGCTCGGGCGGCGGACCGTAGCGGTCACGCAGCTCGTCGCGCAGCGCGCCGAGGTCGTCGAGCGACCGCAGCTCCGCGATCCGCCGGTACAGCTCGAGCTTGCGCTGACGGCTCGGGACGTACTCGTCGGGGATGGCCGTCGACAGCGCGAGATCGACGGTGACCTCGGGCAGCGCCTCGGCCTTTGGCGCGCCGCGCTGCTCGTTCACCGCCTCCTCGAGAAGCTGCGTGTACAGCTCGAAGCCGACGGCCGCGACGTGGCCGTGTTGCTCCGCGCCGAGGATGTTGCCGGCACCGCGGATCTCGAGATCGTGCATCGCGATCTTGAAACCGGCGCCGAGCTCGCTCGCCTCGAACACCGCCTGCAGTCGCTTGCGCGCGTCGTCGGTGAGGCGCTCCTCTTTGGCGTGGAGCAGATAGGCGTACGCCTTCGCGGCACTGCGGCCGACGCGCCCGCGCAGCTGATAGAGCTGCGCGAGACCGAGATGACCGGCGCGATCGATGACGATCGTGTTCACGTTCGGGATGTCGAGCCCCGACTCGATGATCGTGGTGCACACGAGGACGTCGTGCTCGGCATCGGCGAACTCCACCATGACGCGCTCGAGCCTTCGCTCGTCCATCTGGCCGTGGGCGACGACGAAGCGCGCGTTCGGGACGAGCACGCGCAGGCGGGCGGTCTCGTGCTCGATGCCCTGCACGCGGTTGTGCACGTAATAGACCTGGCCGCCGCGATCGAGCTCACGCAGGATCGCCTCGCGCAGCACGTCGTCGGTCCGTTCGACGACGTGCGTCTCGATCGGCTGCCGGTCCTCGGGCGCCGTCTCGATCACGCTGATGTCGCGCACTCCGGAGAGCGCCATGTGCAAGGTGCGCGGGATCGGGGTCGCGGTCATCGACAGCACGTGGACCTCGGTACGCATCTGCTTCATGCGCTCCTTGTGCTTGACGCCGAAGCGGTGCTCCTCGTCGATCACGAGCAGGCCGAGATCACGGAAGCGCACGTCCTTCTGCAACAGGCGGTGCGTGCCGATGACGACGTCCACCTCACCGGTCTCGATCTGCGCGACGACCTCGCGCTGCTCCTGCGGCGTCCGGAAGCGCGAGAGCATCGCGACGCGCACCGGGAACGTGGCGAGCCGCTCTGAGAACGTCTCGAAGTGCTGCTGCGCGAGCACCGTGGTCGGGACGAGGACCGCGACCTGCTTGCCGTCCTGCACGGCCTTGAACGCGGCGCGCAGCGCGACCTCGGTCTTGCCGTAACCGACGTCTCCCACGATGAGACGGTCCATCGGCCGTGCGCGCTCGAGGTCGCGCTTGGTGTCCTCGATCGCGACGAGCTGATCGGGCGTCTCCGTGAACGGGAACGCGTTCTCCATCTCGATCTGCCACGGCGTGTCCCTGCCGAACGCATACGCATTGATCGTCTCGCGCGCGGCATAGAGCCGGAGAAGCTCCTTCGCGATCTCCTCGACGGCCTTCTTCGCCTTACGTTTCGTCGCGGCCCAATCGCGGCCACCCAGCGCCGAGAGCGCGGGCGGCGTGCCGCCGACGTAGCGCGTCACGCGGTCGACGCGCTCGGTCGGGAGCGCGACGACGTCGGTGCCGGCGAAGCGGAGCTCCAGGTACTCGCGCACCACGCCCGCGATCTCGCGTGTGATGAAGCGCTCGAACCGCGCGATGCCGTGGTCCTCGTGCACGACGTGGTCGCCGGGCTTGAGGTCGGAGAGGAACGACCCGACCGCGACGCGGCGGCGGCGGCGCTCGGGATGGCGCGGCTTTCGGAAACCGAAGACCTCGGCGTCCGTGAACACGCGCAGCGCGAGCTCCGGCACGGCGAAGCCTTCGGCCAGTCCCACGTGCGCGAGGACCAGCGATCCGTCCGCGGGGACGTCGACGACGGCGTCGTGCGGGGCCGTGGTCACATCGCGATCGGCGAGCAGCTCCGCGAGGCGCGCGGCCTGTGGCGACGCGACGACACGGAGATCGCGCCCGGCGGCGGCGACCTCCCGCAGGAAGGCGTCGAGCCTTCCCGCGTACGAGACGATGCCGCCCCACCCCAGGCGCAGCGCGTCGGGATCGGGTCGAACGCGTACCGCCCCGCGCTCGTCGGCGGAGGCGTCTAGCTGGTCGCGCGGCACGTACGGCGGCGGGAACGCGGTGACCGGCAGGCCCTGTGCTCGCAGCTCCTCACGGCGCTCCTCGGCCTGCGTCTCGTGCGCGTCCTGCGTGAGCCCGAGCTCGACCGAGTCCTCGAACACGACGGTCGCGCGCTCGCCGACGTGATCGAGGAGCGAACCCGTGGCGCCGAGCGCCGCGGCGAATGTGTCGGTGCCCGGCGCTGCGCGGCCCTCGCGCAGGGCTTCCATCAGCGATGCGTACGGCGTGAGCTCGTCAGCTTCGTCGCGCGGCCGGTCCCATCCCGCGGCGGCGAGACGTTCCGCGATCGTCGGCGCGGCTTCGAGCGAGTACTCGCGTGCCGGCAGCACGTCGATCGCGTCGACCGCGTCCTGCGAACGCTGCGTCACCGGATCGAACCGGCGCAGCGTTTCGATGTCGTCGCCGAACAGCTCGATGCGGACCGGCATGTCTGCTGAGGCCGGGTACACGTCGAGGATCCCGCCGCGACGGGAGAAGCTGCCGGGCTCGGCGACCTCGGCGACGGGCTCGTAGCCGAGATCGAAGAGCCACGCCGCGGTGGTGTTCCACGAGACCCGGTCACCGGCGCGCAGCGTCCGTCCCCGTTCGCGCAGGTCCTCGGGCGCGATGGTGTGCTGCATCAGCGCGCGCAGCGACACGACGACGGCGACCGGCTCCGCTGCCGTGTGGACACGCCAGAGCGTCAGCAGGCGTTGGTGCACCGCGCCGGCGGACGCGGTGCCGATCTCGTAGGGCATCGTCTCGCGCTCGGGGAACGAGAGGACGCGCTCCTCACCCAGCCACGCCGCGAGCTCGGCGCGCCACCGCCGCGCGCGATCCTCGCTCGGAGCGACGACCACGACCGTGCGCCGCGCGACCTCGACGAGCGATGCCCAAGCGAAGGCGCGCGCACCCGCGGTCGCGTCGGCGACTGTCGTCGACCGTCGGTCCTCGAGCCGCTCGGCGAGCTCACGGAATCGCTCGCTCCGCT
>DATEDV010000185.1:0-11700 GCA_035281485.1 Candidatus Limnocylindria bacterium
ACCTCATTGCGCTGAAAGTGCTTGGAGCGCATGCGGGCTGCGAGCTCGAGGCGCTCGCGCGGTCCGAGGGGTGCGAACACCGGGGAGTGCGCGAGGACGTCGGCGATCTGGGCCGCGTCCATGGACTACGCGGCCACTCCCACGAGCTTCTCCAGACGTGGTCGGACGTCCTCCGCCAGGCGCCGCATGCTCTCGGTGTCGTAGGGATACGCGAAACCCACTATGTATCCGCGGATACCGACGTCCCAATAGCGCTTGAGGTGCGCGGCGACCTCGTCCGCGTTCCCCACGAACGCGTTCGGCCGCGTCATCCCCGGATGGTGCTTGGCGACCTCCGCGAGCACGCGTTCGCCCTCGTCCCGCGTGTCGCGGATCACGAGCCAGCTGCCGCCGTACGGCTCGATCTCTGAGGGATCGCGCCCGACGTCGGCGCAGTGCTTCCGGAGGATCTCGATCTTCCGCGCCATCGTCTCTGGCGGTCCGAAGCCGTGCCACATGTCCGCGTAGCGCGCCGTCGTGCGCAGCGTCCGCTGCTCGCCGCCGCCGCCGATCATGATCGGCAACCGCGACTGCACCGGCCGCGTATTCAGCACCGCGTCCATCAGCCTGTAGTACTTGCCCTTGAACGTGACCCGCTCGCCGTCGAGCAGGAGGCGGATGATCTTCGCGCCCTCCGCGAAGCGGCGCGAGCGCACGCCGGGCGTGCCCAGGTCGATCCCGTACGCGCGGTGCTCCGTCTGATTCCACGCCGCGCCGATGCCGCAGATCGCGCGGCCGTTGGAGATGTGGTCGATCGTCGCGGCGATGTTCGCGTAGACCGCGGGATGCCGGTAGGTGATGCCCGCGACCATGGGTCCGAGGCGAACACGCTGCGTGACCGCGGCGAATCCCGCCAGGATCGAGAAGGCCTCGAAGTTGGGCCGCTCTTCGTCGCCCGACAGCGCGTAGAAGTGGTCCCAGGTCCATACCGAGTCGATGCCGCTGCGGTCCGCGAGCTCCGCGGCCTCTCGCATCGCTGGCCAGGTCGAGTTCTGCGGCCACAGCTGAAAGCCGATTCGCACGGCCGCAGTATGCTCGCTTCCCTCATGGCGCTCGACACCAAGCGTCCGGTGGACACCACGGCGATCGTGAAGGACACCAAGGAACACGTCCTCGTCTCCTGGTCCGCACAGGGCGCGCTCGCGCCGCTGGTGATCACCGGGGCGAAGGGGTCCTGGCTGCATGCCGGCGAGCGCCGCATCCTCGACTTCTCCTCGGGCCTCATCAATGTGAATCTCGGCCACGGCCACCCGAAGGTCGTGCGTGCGATACAGGAGCAGGCCGAGCGGCTGTGCTACGTGACGCCGTCGTTCGGCGAGGAAAGTCGCGCCGAGCTCGCGCGCTTGATGGCGGAGATCACGCCCGGAGATCTCACCAAGACGCTCTTCACGACCGGCGGCAGCGAGGCGAACGAACACGCGCTGCGCATCGCGCGGATGTACACCAAGCGCCACAAGGTCCTCACGCAGTACCGCTCGTTCCACGGCCAGACGCAGGGCGCGGCGACGCTCGGCGGCGACAACCGGCGGTGGGCCAACGAGCCGGGCATCACCGGAGTCGTGCGCTTCCTCAATCCCGATCCCTACCGCTCGCACTTCGGCAACGACGCGCAGAAGGCCCTCGCGCACGTCGAAGAGGTGCTGTGGTACGAGGGACCGGAATACGTCGCTGCGATCTTCCTCGAGCCGATCGTCGGCAGCTCCGGCCTCATCGTGCCGCCGGACGGCTTCATCCGCGGGCTGCGCGCGCTCTGCGACAAGTACGGGATCCTGCTCATCCTCGACGAGGTCATGACCGGCTTCGGCCGGACCGGCAAGTGGTTCGCGGCCGAACACGACGGGGTCGTGCCGGACATGATCACGTTCGCCAAGGGCGTGAACTCCGGCTACGTCCCCCTCGGTGGCGTGATCGTCGACGAGCCGATCGCCAAGCACTTCGACGCGAACGTGCTCTGGGCTGGTCTGACGTATGCCGGGCATCCGCTCGCGTGCGCGGCCGGAGTCGCGACCATCGAGGCCTACCGCGAGGAGGACCTCATCGCCCGCGGGGCGCTGCTGGGAGACCGCCTGCTTCGCGAGCTCCGCACGGTCGCCGAGCGGCACCCATCCGTCGGCGACGTCCGCGGAAAGGGACTCTTCATCGGGATCGAGCTCGTGAAGGACCGCAAGACCAAGGAGATGCTCGAGCGCTGGAACGGGCCATCGGCCAAGCTGCAGACCGCGATCAGGAACGCGCTCATGCAGCGCGACGTGTACATCCTGAACCGCTGGAACATGCTGTTCGTGGCGCCGCCGCTCACGATCAGCGAGGCGGAGCTGAGCGTCGGCGTGAGGGCGATCGACGAGGCGCTCGAGGTCGCGGACCGCTACGCGGCGACGGGGGAGCTTTAGCGGCCCCAGCTCATCCGGGCGATGTCGCGCTCGAGCGCATTCATGTGAACGCGGAACGCGCGCAGGTCGCCGCGGTGTGCGGCATCGATCGCACGGTCATGCGTGTCCCGGCTGTCGAACCCGAAGAAATGGGCGAGGACGTCCAGGGCGAAGACCGCGCCGATCGCGATGAAGAGCTCCATGTTTCCACCTCCGTTCGCCACATCTAGAACGGAGCTGGGAGGCCCCGCGTGATACGACGCTATGCGATGCGCGCCGCCGCGACGTCCCTCAAAGCGGGGATTATTTCGCGCCCGTAGGTCTCGAGGATCTGCTCCTCGTCGCCGCTCATCAGGTAGATGTTGAACTGCTTCACGCCGACGTCGGCCAGTTTCCGCAGCTTCGCGACGTGCTCGGCCGTGTCGCCGATCACGCAGAAGCGCTCCACCGACTCGTCGTCGACGAAGGCCGCGTTCGACGAGCCCGACTCCGCGTGGTGCAGGTAGTCGTAGCCCGGCCGGCCGCGGACGTAGGCGGTGAGGTCCGGTGGGAGACCCTGCTCCCCGTAGCGCTTCACGAGGTCGATGACGTGGTTGCTCACGAGGGCGGGGAACCAGCGGACCGCGTCGAGCGCGCGTTTGCGGTCTCCCAGGTGCGCCGGCGCCGCCGCCATCACGGCGACGGCGTTGGGGTCGCGGCCCGCCGCGCGCGCGCCCTTCCGCAGGAGTCCGACGCACCAGCCCACCAGGCTCGGATCGGCGAGCTGGATGATCGCCCCGTCAGCCACGCGGCCGGTGAGCTCCAGGGCCTTCGGTCCGTACCCGGCGATCCACACCGGTAGCCGGTATTCACCGACCCAGTCGAGGTGCAGGTCGGCACCCTCGTAGCTCACCTCCCGCCCCTCGCATAGGTCGCGGATGACCTTGGTGGCCTCCTCGAGGGTCGCCAGCGTCGTCGGCGGCTTCCCCAGGACGCGCCGCGCTGAGTCGCCGCGCCCGATGCCGAGATCCATCCGGCCGTCGCTCAGGAGCTGGAGCACCGCGAGCGTGCTGGCGGTGACGGACGGCTCGCGCGTGGCCGGATTCGTGACGCAGGTGCCGAGGCGCATCCGTTCGCTGTTCTGCGCCATGAGCGTCAGCAGGACGTAGGGCTCTTTCCAGAGCACGTGGCTATCGAAGATCCAGCCGTACGAGAAGCCGCTCCGCTCCGCGAGCCGCGTGAGCGCGATCGCGCGCTCGAACGAGACGTCCGGCTTCAGCGTGAACCCGAACTCCATGAGAGTCGGGAGTCTAGAAGCCCGGCCAGCTGCCCTTCAGCATCTTGCGCTCGATCTGGGCGAGTTCGTGGCTGTACGCGTCGAACTGCCCGCGACGGACCGCGTCGAGCGCCCGATCGTGATGGTCGAGGGCCGAAGACTCGCGGCTGTCGTAGCCGAAGAAGTAGGCAGCGATATCCAACACGACCAGAGCTCCCGCGAACACGAGAAGTTCCATCGCTCACCCCGTTCCGTGCACCGGACCGACGCCCTCGGTCCTTGACACGATCCGAACGATGCGCGATCCTGTTACCACCGTCAAGCCGTTTAGGGAGTATCATGCGCAACATTCCACCGGCGGATCATCCACACGAGTTCGTAGGCGGCGCGCTCGCGCTGGACTTCACGAACACGCTGGGTGGCACGCATCGGGCGCCGAGCCACGACCATCTCCAGCGCTACGACGACCTCGTCGAATTTGGCCTTATGAGCGGTTCACTGTGCGCCGCGGAGGCGTATCGCCTCCGTTCGGACGCGAAACGACATCCCATCCGCGCTCGCGACGTCCTGCAACGCGCCATCACTTTGCGTGAGGGGCTGTGGCGGATCTTTGAGGCCATGGCCACGGGCCGCTCAGCGTCGCCGGACGACGTGACGCTCATCAATCGGGAGATCGCCCCCGCGTTGGGAAATGCTCGTCTCGTGGGCGACGGCGGCGATTTTCGATGGGGTTGGACGGACGAATCCTCGCTGGAGCGTCCCCTCTGGCCGATCGCGAGATCAGCGGCGGAGCTGTTGACCTCGGCTGAGGCGCAGACGCAGGTTCGCGAGTGCGCTTCCGAAACATGCGAGTGGCTTTTCCTCGACCGCACGCGCAACCACAGCCGTCGCTGGTGTGACATGAACGACTGCGGCGCTCGCGCGAAGATGCGTCGCTTCCGGGCGAAGCGGGCGTCTGAGCGAGCCGCGACGCAGGAATTGACACCAAACCTGAATTCGAACTAACATTCTATATCACTCGATCAGGTTCGGCGGTCGTTAGTCTCAGTCTCGCGGGCCTTCCTCCTGCGAAGGGTGGGCACCAGTCGCCACTCTCGAGTGGCCACCAACACCTCGATAGGGCGCGGCACCTGCTGGAGGCGCTCGCGGACGCTTTGCCGAGAGATTTCGAGCCGCTGACCTGCGGCGTGGCCCTCGAGCTCACTCTCTTCAGCCCGGTGCGCTGTCCGCCAGGCGATGCACTGAACTTCCTGGGTGGGGTCGCTGATGTTCTTCAACGAAAGCGGCTGGGCGTTGCGGGACATCTGGGAGCGGTGGCTGATCGTGCGCTGTATCTCGACGATCGACAGGTACGCCGCGTCCGCTTCGATCAGCGGACCGCACCGCAACTCGGTTACGTCGTGAACGTACGGACAATCGGCCGGAGTCCACTGCGATTGGACCCGCTACCGAGAAAGAAGAACCCCGCGGTCGTGTCCGGTCGTCCTATCGGAAAGCTCGGGGAGCTGTGCGTTGCGTTCGCCAACGCAGGTGACCCTAGCGACTATGCCGCTTTCCTCGAGTGGTGTGGCCTCCAACGCGTTCTGAGCGTCGAAGCGGACGCCAGGCTTCGACAAGCAGCGCAGCACCAGCCCGATGTCGCGCGAGACGTGGCCGTTACGGTGCGACAGTTGCAGCGCGCCGTCAGGTCAGCGCTCGAGGTCACCAACTGCAATGCGTGGGATCTCAGCATTATCGGAGACGCGCTCCGTCGCTGCGCAGCTCATCAGCTGGTTGAGATAGCCGACACCAGACTCACGATCCGATGTGAACCCGAACCCACTGACTTGACTGGACCGTTGTGTGCGATAACACGGTCGCTCCAAGCTCTGTTCGGCTCCGATCTTCGTGCGCGCGTGCGGAACTGTGCAGACGCAAACTGCCGCCGGCTATTTATAGATCGAAGTCGGAATCGAACCAGACGGTGGTGTGATATGGCAGCCTGTGGGAATCGCGCAAAGCAGCGGCGAATGCGCGCACGGGCGGTGCCAATAGTCGGAGCGACGGCGCACACGTAAAAGCGACGGGGGACCGAACATGCCAACGGATCGCAGCCACGACGCGGACAACGACACGCAGCGCGAGCGACTCCGCTCGCTCGTCTCGCGGCTCTCCGACGAACAGCTGCGCCGGCCGATGCCGGACGGGTGGACGGTGGCCGGCGTGCTGGCGCACGCCGCCTTCTGGGACGCGCGGGCCATCTTCGCGCTCGGGAAGTGGCGGCGCGGTATCCCGCCGCCGCCCGGCGATTACGAGCCCGACGATCCCGCGTGGATCAACGACTCGGCCAAGCCGCTCTGTCTCGCGATCACGCCGCGTGACGCGGCCGACCTCGCGCTCCGGCTCGCCGAAGAGGCCGACGCCGGCGTGCGAGCGCTGGACGACGAGACGGTGGCCAAGGTCAGAGAGCTCGGCCCGTTCAGCGTGTCGCGCGCCGGGCATCGCCGGGAGCACCTCGACGAGATCGAACGCGCCCTCGGGATCAGCTAGGCCATTCCACGGCGCGCTCGATGTCGACGCGTATCACGGGACGGCCTTCGAGCGAGAGCCGCTCGTACTGCGCGTACTTGTCGCGCAGCAGCTTCGCCGCGCCGTCGCGCTCGTCGCCGCTTTCGAGGATGGTCGCGACGCCTTCGAGGAGCACGTACGCCAGGCGCGTCCAGTCCTCGTCGTAGCGGTCGACCACGACCGCCACACGGCCGTTCGTCTCGATGTTGCGCACGCGGCGCAGCGCGTGCCAGTCGTCGTCACGTTTCGGCTTGCGGTCGAGCGCCGTGTACAGCACTCCGTCGCGCCAGGCGAACACGATCGGGACGACGTGCGGGCGCGCGTACTGATCCGACGTCGCGAGGTGCGCGGTGCGCGCGCTCGCCAGCAGCTCGCGCGCGGCGTGCGACAGCTCAGGCACGAAGACGCGGGAGGATCTCGCGCGCGTAGAGGCGCATCGCACGCTCCTGATCCGCGCCGGGGAAGTGGAAGATCAGGTGCGTGAAGCCCCACTCGATGTAGCGACGGACCTTCGCGACGTGCTCGTCCGGATCGGTCGAGACGATGAAGCGCGTGTGCGCGCGGTCCGCGGCGGCTTCGGCCCGGCGCTCCATCTCACGCGGATCCTCGACGCCGGCCTTGTCCTCGGCCGGTAACGCGAGCGCGGCCCACTCGCGCGTGTCGGCCATCGCGCGATCGCGATCCGCGTCGAACGAGACCTTCATCTCGATCGTGCGCTCGATCTTCGACGGATCGCGTCCGGCCTCGCGCGCACCGGTCTCGACCGCGGGCAGGAGCGTCTCGCGGTAGAGCTCGTCGCCCTTGCCGCTCGTGCAGATGAAGCCGTCGGCCTCCTTTCCCGTGTACGTCGCCGTCTGCGGCCCCGCGGCCGCTATATAGAGGGGGACGCCGTCCTTGGGCTTGTCGAAGATCTTCGCGTTGCGCGTCTTGAAGTACTTGCCGTCGAAGGTGACGTAGTCGTCCGCCCACAGCAGCTTCATCAGCTTCACCGCTTCGCGCAGGCGCCGGAAGCGCTCCGCGGGCTCCGGCCACTCCGTCGCGAGCACCGGCGTCTCGTTCATCGACTCGCCGGAGCCGACGCCGAGGAAGAAGCGGCCGGGGAACATGAGCGTCAGCGTCGCGGCGGCCTGCGCCACGATGGCCGGGTGATAGCGGAACGTCGGCGTGACGACGCTGGTGCCCATGCGCACGCGTGCCGTCCGCGCACCGAGTGCGCCGAGCCACGCCCATGAGAAGGGCGCATGGCCGCCGGTGTCGCGCCACGGATGGAAGTGATCGCTCACGACGACGCTGTCGAAGCCAAGCTCCTCCGCCAGCACGCCGTAGCGCAGGAGATCGGTCGGCGCGAACTGCTCCGCGGACGCTTTCCAGCCGAGTGTCAACATGGCGCGGACATCGTATGGCGAAAGCGTGACGCAGCTCTCCATCACCGCGATCGACGGCCTGCCGGAGATACGCCCGGGCGACGACCTCGCCCGCCTCATCGCCGACGCCGCCCGCGCCCAGGACAACGCGATCGCGACCGGCGACATCGTCGTGGTGGCGCAGAAGATCGTGTCCAAGAGCGAGGGCCGGATCGTGAAGCTCGCGGACGTCCAGCCCGGCGAGCGCGCGCGAACGATGGCCGAGGAGTCGGGCAAGGATGCGCGTCAGATACAGGTCGTGCTCGGGGAATGCGCGAAGGTCGTCCGCTGGGAGCGGGGCATCCTGATCTGCGAGACCCGACACGGCTTCGTCTGCGCGAACGCGGGCGTCGATCGTTCGAACGCGGGCGCGCCGGATACGGTGGTGCTCCTGCCGCTGGATCCCGACGCATCGGCCGCGAGGCTGCGCGACGCTTTCAAGACGCTGACCGGCGCCACCGTCGCCGTGGTCGTGACCGACACGTTCGGACGCGCGTGGCGTGAGGGTCACACCAACGTCGCGATCGGCATCGCGGGCCTGCCCGCGCTGAAACGCTACGTCGGCCAGCGCGACCCGGAGGGATACGAGCTTCGCGTCACGGAGATCGCCGTCGCCGACGAGATCGCGGCCGCCGCGGAGCTCGTGATGGGAAAGCTGGATCGCTGCCCGGCGGCGCTCGTGCGCGGCTTCACGCCGGCCGATCCTCCGGAGACCGCGCGCGAGTACGTGCGCCCCGCAGACCGCGACCTGTTCCGCTAGAAATGTCTGGCGCATGACCGTTCGACGCGAGCTCACGCAGGCCGAGCGCGACTTCCTGAGCGAGCCGCGCTTCGCCGTGCTCGGGACCACGAATGCGAACGGCTCGCCTCACCTGACCGTGATGTGGTACGTGCTCGACGGCGACGAGATCATGTTCAACACCGCGGCGGGCCGGCGGAAGCCGGACAACCTCGCGCGCGACGGACGTGCGTCGCTGATCGTCCCGGACGGCTATCGCTTCGTCCGCGTAGAGGGCACCGCGCGCGCCAACGACGATCAGGCGGTGGCGCAGGCCGACATCCGGCGGCTCGCGCTCCACTACTACCAGAGCGAGGACCGCGTGCAGCGCTCGGTGAGCGCGACATGGGCCAAGCAGCACCGCATCACGTACCGCATGCCCGTGCGACGCGTGTACAGCTCGGGTCTGTGATGCGCGAGACGGAGGCGGTACCGGAGCAGCGGTGGGAGCCGCTCGCGAACGAGGACGTCGTGCGTCTCTTCGCGGGGATCGGGAAGCCCTGGTGGATCGCGGGCGGGAGGGGCCTCGATCTGTTCCTGCGGCACGACACGCGGTCGCACGCGGACCTCGACGTCTCCATCCTCCGTCGCGACCAGGATGACTTCCGCGGTCGGCTTGGGTCGTGGGACGTGCAGATCGCGCACGAAGGAACCCTCGTTCCCTGGAAGCGCGGCGATCAGATCAGCACGCCGGCGCGCCACGTGGTCTGGGCGCGTGAGAGGCCAGAAGGTCCCTGGAAGCTCGAGCTCCTGCTCGAGGAGAGTGACGGCCCTCGCTGGACCTACCGCCGCGACAGCCGCATCGGGCTGAACATCGCGGACCTCGGCCGTATGGACGAGCGCGAGATTCCCTTCCTACGTCCCGAGGTGACGCTCCTGTACAAGTCCAGCTCGCCGCGGCCGGTGGACGAGACCGACTTCCTCTACGTCCTACCCCGGCTCGATGTCGCGCAGAAGGGCTGGCTCTTCGCCGCCATCTACACGCTGGATCCGACGCACCGCTGGCTCGAACGCCTCAAATGAAAGAGCCCCGCCTTGGTAGGCGGGGCTCTCCACTCTCAGCTGTTGCGGACGCGCTTAGGCGTACCGGCGAGAAGCTGAAGGACGGACCTGCTCGAAGCAGGAGCTGCAGTACACGGGCTTGTCGCCGCGCGGCTGGAACGGCACGCGCGCCTCGTTGCCACAGTTGCTGCAGGTCGCCGAGTAGAACTCACGGGGACCACCCATGCCTCGGCTTCCGTACGAACCACCGGCGCCGCCGGACGCGCGGCGTGCCGCGCGACAGGTGGGGCATCGGCCCGGCTCGTTGACCAGACCACGGGTCTGGTAGAACTCCTGCTCGCCAGAAGTCCAGATGAATTCCTGACCGCAGTCCTTGCAGGTCAGGGTCTTATCGGTGAAGCTCACTTTGAAGCTTCCTCCCTTTTAGTTGCTGACGCCTTGAGCACTCGCCAGGGTTAGGGAGGAAGAAGCCTACCTACGCCCGCGTGGATCACTCTCGCCGCCGCGTGTCCCTTGCGGGACGACATCATTGTATCCGCTGCGATCGGTTCACACCATCACTTGCGTTCGTCATCACGCCATGGGCTCGGGAGCTTGTCCGCTGGGAACGTGCCCGGGAACGCCTCTCCCAGCCACTCGTCGAACCACTCGCCCGAGCGGAACCACGAGCGCGGGTAGGTGCCGATCTGCGCGTATCCCGATTTCTGGTTCGCCCGCCAGCTCCCGCGATTCGCGAGCGCGATCCAGTTGTGCGTGCGGTGGAAGCGCAGCTCGTTCCAGATGAACGCCATGCGCAGCCGCACGGCTTCGCTGGCGATGCCTTTCCCGTACAGGTCGTGGCGTCCGATGAAGATCCCCGTCTCGCCGTCGCGACTGACCCAGTCGATGTCGAAGATGCCGGTGAGCCCGACGGTGTCGCCGGAAAACGCGATCGACCACAGCACCAGGTTCTCGCCCTCGAGGTCCTTCTTCAGGCGCTCCTCGGCCGTGTCGGCGGTCTCGCTCGTGAAGCGCGGTCCCCAGAAGCGCGTGACCTCGGGCTGCATCCCCCAGGTGCGGAACAGGTGATAGTCGTCGAGGACCGGTGGGCGCAGCTCGATGCCGTTCTCGCCGACGATGCGCGGTCCGAGCATCAGCGCGCCGTGCCGAAGGGTGCGTATTCGCGCTCGGTCGGCGCCCAGCGTTCGTTCCACGTCGCTCGTTCCATGAGCAGCCACGACTCGTCGACGTACGCGCCGTCCCGGTAGTAGACCTGGTGGCCGTGCGCGAACTCGGTGTAGCCGAGCTTCTCGGCGATGCGCAGCCCCGCGATGTTGTCCGCGCGCAGCTCGATGCCGGAGCGCTGCAGGTCGAGATAGTCGAAGAGGTAGCGGTGCAGCGCGAGGGCGGCGTCCCAGCCGTAGCCCTTTCGCCACTCCTCGGGGTCGATGATGAACTGCTGGATATGCGCGCCCGGCGGGCTTTCCACGCTCCCGACCCGAGCCCGCGCGAGACCGATCACGCGACCCTCGGTCTCGATCGACCAGAGGACGACGCGCTGCTCCTTGGCCTGCTCCTTGAGCCGGTCATTCCACGTCGCCGGCATCGCCGGCTCGTGCCAGATGCGGCCCGCGCGGCGCACGCGCATATCCGCCATCCACCGCGAGTACGCGGCGAGGTCGTCTTCGACCGGCGTGCGAAGGGCGGTGCGCTTTCCTCTGACGACGCCACCGAGGGCCATGGCGAAGGGAGGATAGAGAAACTCATCGGGAGGGGCGGCGGCTCGGTGCCGCCGCCCCGATCGATCACGTAGACGCGCTCAGCTTACGCCGGCGCAGCGCGCGACACCGATCGACGTGTCGAGGTCAGGACCGACCGACGAGACCTCCGAAACGAACTGGATGATGGGGACACCGGCCGCATCGTGGTCGACTACGACCGCGTTGAACACGAAGCGTCCGCTGTCTATACCTACGCCCGGGATGCGTTCGACCAGGCCGGTTACCACAGCGATGACGGGGCTGCCCACGACCGCGCCGTCCGTGTAGTACTGGGTCAGCACCGCCGGAGAGACTGAGGTATAGGACTTTCCGGTCGTGAGCGCGTAGATCGTGACCGTGAACGAAGGGAACGTGTCTACCTCCCGGATGATCGCTCCGGTGCTGTCGTAGAAGACGACGAAGTGCGAGTCCCCTTCAAAGTGGCCGCGGATCTCGAAGCCGCACGCGTTGCTCGCGCCGCCGAGCCGTACGTCGATATCGGTGTGCTCGCGCTCCTGGAGCGGCGCTCCCGCCCTCGCGCCGCCTCCCGAGCCGGCGAGCATCGCGA
>DATEDV010000186.1:0-14437 GCA_035281485.1 Candidatus Limnocylindria bacterium
TGCGCCGCGCGGTGAGCACCGCGCGGACGCCACCGGACGCCACGACGGCGACGTCGCCGCCGACGGGGTCGGCGCGTTCGACGTGCAGCACCTCGCCGCGAAGCGCGACGCCCGCGCCGACGCGCGAGCCGAACGCACCGCCGACACGCAGCTCGACGTGCGCGCCATGGCCCGCGCTCGCGCAGCGCGCGACCGCGACCGGATCGACGACGCTCGCCCAGATCGCGGTCGCGTCGCCGGTCGCGAGCGCGGGGTGCGCAAGGAGCCGCTCGAGCATGAACGCCACGTCGCCGGCGCCTCCGGCCGTGGGGTTGTCGCCGGAGTCGCTGATGAAGAAGGGACGACGGTCCGACGCCAGCGCCGCTTCGATGCACCAGTCCGCGTCGCCGGACGCCGTGCTGAACGTGAAGCGGTCGCGCGCGTCCCAATACTCCCGCGCGAGCGCACGCGCCTCCCGCGCGATCGCGTGCTCGTCGGTGCCTGTGACGAGCACGGCCGCGCCGCAGCGCGGCTCATCGGCCCAGGCGTAGCCGATCCACACCGCGGCGTCGATGATGCCAGCGCGCCGCTCGATCTCCGCGAGCCGGCCGTAGATCGTCCGCGCCGGCTCGTCACGCGTGCACGCTCTCTCGCCGGGCAGCAGCACCGGCACGCGCACCCAGGCGCTGTGCGGTCGCACGCCGCGTTCGAGGCACGCGACGAGGTTGGTGACGGAGCGCCGCTTCGTGAGCGCGGCATCCTCGTGCGGAGACATGCGATGCGAGGTCGCGAGGTCGACCGCGGTCGCGAGCCGGCGCGATAGGTTGCCGTGCGGATCCATTGACGCGGAGATGAGCGCGTCCCGTCCGACGGCCTCGCGCACCGCATCGGCGAGATCGCCCTCCGCGTCGGTCATGCCCACGACGGTCATCGCGCCGTGGATGTCGAGGTACACGCCGTCGAGCGGCAGCGCGGCGCGCAGTCCGGCCACGAGCTCGTCCCTGATCGTCTCGTAGAAGTCGCGCTCGACCGCGCCGCCCGGCAGGGCGCGCGCGTGCACGAGCGGGATCCAGTCGACACCCGGCGGCAGCGCGTCGTAGCGCGCCAGGAGCGCTTCGCCGCGCGAGACCCTGAAGTCCGCCGCACCGCTGCGGTGCGGAGAGAACGTGCTCGACTCGATGTGGATGCCGCCGATCGCAACGCGGTGGCGCTTCATCGCGCCGGCAACGCTAGCGCGGCGGCGAGTCGGTCCGCTTCTCGACGGTGACGACCGCGTCCGTCACGATCGCGGCGATCGCGGCGATCGCCGCCCACACCGGCAGCAGCAGCGCGCCGACGACGCCGAGCGTCAGTGGCACCTCGATGAACGTGACGCCGGCGCGGTCCTTCACGAGGATGCGCCGCGCGTTGCCCTCGTCGATCAGCGCCTTGACGCGTTCGATGACGCGGTCGACGCCCTCCTCGTCGATGTGGAAAGTCTCGAAGATGGACTCCTTCGTCGTGGGCATGTCAGCCCTCCATTCATGACGGTCCGGCGGTGGCGGTCGTCCCTGACGATCTCGCGTGTGGCGATGACACCTCTCGCCTGAGTACGACGCGAGGTGACGCTCCGTTTCGTCGCCTCCGCTACACGCACGTCGTGCGAGATGCCGGCGTCTGAGGGGCGCCGGCAGTTCGGCGACGTCGTACCGGCCGAGCTCACGCCTGGACCGACGGATCATCGTCGCGCGGCGCCGGCCGACGGGAGGCTGAGCCGCGGCAACGTGATCGCCGCGCGAAGACCGCGCGACACCGGCCGGCGGAACAGCGCGAAGGTGCCGCCGTGGGCCTCGGCGATGAGTCGCGCGAGCTCGAAGCCGACGACGCGCTCGTCGTCGTCTGCCGGACGCAGCGTCGCGTCGTTGCGCGCGACGCCGACCGAGACCGCGACCTCGACGCCCATGGCCCGTCGCTCCGCGTCGATGCGGACGTCCTCGTCGGTCGCCTGGCCGGCCTCGTCGAGCATGGCGGTGAGGGCTTGCGCGATGCGCGCGGCGTCCGCGCTCACGCGGAAGGACTGGCCTTCCTCGACGTTCACGAAGATGCGCGTCCGGTCGGGGCGCTGCGCGACGAGCTCGCCGATGAGCGTCCGCAGATCGACGGGTTCGCGGACCAGCCGGAGCGGCTCCGACTGCAGGCGCCCGAGGGCCACGAAGTCGCGGGCGAGGAACTGCATCCGCTCGGCGTCGCGCCGCAGCTCGGCGAGAGCAGGCGCCGGCAGGGCTCCGTCTCGCTGCAGGCGGTCGAGCGACATCGAGAGCGATCCCGCGGGACGCGGGAGCTCCCGCTCGATGACGCGCAGGAACCGCGCGCGCTGGGAGTCGTTCTCGAGCAGCAGCGAGCGGTCCTCCCGCAGCCGCGCGACGAGCACCGCGCCCGCGCAGAAGAGGAAGCTCCGGCTCGCCGCGTTCCACAGCACCGCCGCGACCGGCATCGAGAGCGCCGCCGCCGGATCGGAGATGAACCAGGCGACGCTCGCGCCGATCGCGACCACCAGTCCGACGATCCGGCCGTGCAGCCACGCCGCCGGCAGCACCGCGAGGAGGTAGACGAGATCGAAGCCATAGCTCGGGCCGGTCTCGTTGTCCAGCCAACCGATGATCGCGACCACGGCCAGCCATGCGATCGACGCGACGACCGCGCTCGTGCGGGGTCGCGGGCGCAGCGCGATCAACGCCTCCCTGACGCGGCTCGCGCCACGAACGGAGTCGCGCGGAGCTTGGGGAAGCGCGAACGAAGGTCCGCTGCGCGTACCTGGTAGAGCGCTTCGGAGTCGGGGAGGCCCGCGAGCGCGTACCGGCCGAGCGTGCGGAATGTGATCTCGCCGATCGGGCCGCCGCTCAGCGCCGCGTGCGCGGCCGACGAGACGAGGATCTGGCCGCCGTGGCCCGCCGAACACACCCGCGCGGCGGTGTGGACGGCGATACCGACGTATCCCGTCTCGGTGAGCGTGGTGCGTCCGGTGTGGATCCCGACACGGACGCAGACCTCGACGCCGTGCGGCCACTCCTGCCGTCGCAGCGCACGCTGGATCGCGACGGCGGCGTCGAGCGCCGGCGCGGACTCGCCGAATACCGCGAAGTACTCGTCGGCACGCGCGTCGACCTCGTGGCCGCCGGCGTCCCGCACGCTCTTGCGAATGAGGCTCCGCACGTCGCGGAGCACCGCGGCGTAGCCGTCACCCAGTCGCTGGGTGAGCCCGGTCGAGCCCTCGATGTCCGTGAGGAGGAACGTCACGGTGCCCCGCGGCAGGCTCGCGATGTCCTTCGCGCGCGCCCGGATCTCGGTCTGCTGGCGCTCCTTGCGCAGCTGGCCGTCGAAGAAACCGAGCGGCACGATGCCGTACTTCTTCGCCGCGCGCAGCAGCCGCTGCCGTGCGCGCTCGCGGGCGGCGTCGTTCTCGAACGCGACCTGGTCGAAGCGCGCGAGCGCGTTGCGCACATGCGACGCGTCGTGGATCGGCAGTCGCCGCTTCCCCTGCGAGTCGACGTACGCGAACGCGCTGTCGGGGAGGCTTGCGCGTGCGCTTAAGGAGAGTTCTGGCACGGGTCCCTCACAAGCCTATCCTTCGGCGCGAGTGAAGGGTCGTGGCGCGACGGACGTCGCGATCTCCGTCGCGCTCGTTGCGGTGTACTTCGCGGCCGGCAAGCTCGGCCTGTCGCTCGCGTTCGTCCACGCGAATGCGACCGCGGTCTGGCCGCCGACGGGCATCGCGCTCGCGGCCTTCCTGTTCTTCGGTCCGCGCGTCTGGCCGGGCGTGCTCGCGGGGGCGTTCCTCGTCAACGTCACGACAGCGGGCTCGCTGTTGTCCTCGGCGGGCATCGCGATCGGCAACACCCTGGAGGGTCTGATCGCCGCATATCTCGTGGGGCGCTACGCGAACGGACGAGCCGCGTTCGAGCGCCTGCGCGACGTGTTCCGGTACGCGCTCTTCGCGGCGCTCGTCAGTCCCGTCGTGAGCGCGACTATCGGGGTCACCAGTCTTTGCGCGACCGGCAACGCGCAGTGGGCGGACTTCGGACCGATCTGGCTCACGTGGTGGCTCGGCGACGCGGGAGGTGCCCTCATCGTGGCCCCGTTCCTGATCGTCTGGGGCAACGAGCCGCGCCGGCCCACGCCTGATGGCCGGAGCGCGCTGGAGCTGGCGACGTTCGCTCTCGCGCTCGCGTTCACCGCGCTGCTGGTCTTCGGCGGCGTGTCGCCCTTCACCGGACGCGCGTATCCGACGACTTTCCTGGCGTTCCCCGTGCTCGTCTGGGCCGCTTTCCGGTTCGGGCCACGCATCGCAGCGACGGCGCTGGTCGTTCTCTCCGGAGCGGCCGTCTGGGGGACGCTTCGCGGCTTCGGCCCGTTCGGGAATGTGCCGCCGAATGATGCGCTGCTGCTGCTGCAGGCCTTCATGGGGGTTGCCGCGGTGATGACGCTCGCGCTCGCCGCCGCCGAGGTGGAGCTGCGGCGGGCGGACGCTGAGCAGGTCGCTGAGCGCGACACGTTCATCGCGATCGCCGCGCACGAGCTGAAGACGCCGATCACGAGCCTGCGCCTCGCCGTGGCACATCTGCGACGCGAGACCGAGAAGGGCGCCACTCCGGCCGGCGCGCCTCTGCGCGACTCGATGGTGACGATCGAGCAGCAGTCGCAGAGACTCGGGCGCCTGGTGACCGAGCTCCTCGAGACCGTCCGGCTGCGCGAGGGACGCATGGCGCTGGATCGAACGACGACCGACGTGGTCCAGATCGTCGCGAAGGTGGTGCGCGATGCGCGAGCGGCCACGGTGCGGCACGACATCGTTCTGGCGGCACCCTCGCACCTCTCGGCCGAGCTCGACGCGCTCCGGTTCGAACAGGTCGTGAGCAACCTGCTGGACAACGCGGTGAAGTTCAGCCCGAATGGAGGACGCGTCGAGGTCGAGCTTGCTGCGCCGGAGCGCGGCTCGCTGCGCCTCGCGGTGCGCGACCACGGGATCGGCATCCCGACGGAGGCGCGGCCACACATCTTCGAGCGCTTCTACCAATCGCAGCCCGACGACCAGCGCGCAGGTCTGGGCCTGGGTCTGTACGTGAGTCGCCAGATCGTCGAGCTGCACGGCGGCCGGATCGAGGCGGAGTTCCCGGAGGACGGCGGGACCCGGATCGTCGTATCGCTGCCGCTCGGGAACCAAGCGGGCGGTCGCGGCGTCTGATGGACATGAGACGCATGGCCGTCGCGGTGGTCGTTGGCCTGGCGGTGATACTCCTCGCCGGAGCGGTCGCGCTCGCGGCCGCGCGCGGCGCGACGACGCCGGGACGCCAGACCGTCCGTGCGCCGATCGACGCGGTCGACGTGGTGATCCGCGAGTCGGCGCCCCCGCAGGTGAGCCTGCGGATCAAGGCCGGCCTCCCGAGCGGATGCGCGCAGCGCGATTCCCACTCGGTGACGCGCACCGGCGACACGTTCACGGTGACGGTGCTCAACTCGATGCCGACCGGCGACCCGATCTGCACGATGATCTACGGCACGTACGAGCTGACCGTCGAGCTCGGCAGCGACTTCCGGCTCGGCGGCACGTACACGGTCCAGGTGAACGACAGGACGACCACGTTCAAGACGTAGGCGTCTTACGCGGGTCGCATGCGCAGGAACTCGCGAGGTCGGCCTCCCCCGCGGCAAGCACGTTCTTCACCCAGTCCACGTCCGAGCTTTTCGCCCGCGATGGCTGAGGAGCGCGAAGCCCGGAAGCCGGTGGACGAAGCGGCGATTGACCGGGTTCACGACCTGCGTCGCGAACGGCAGGAGGAACCGCGTTCGAGGCATCGGAGGCTTCGGATCCGGCGGTGTCTTCACGTAGCCACCGTACGCCGATGGACCGACCGGCGCGTCCGACGTCCGTGGTGAAGTCGGCGAGAATCTCCCGCGATGTCCGAGTTCACACGTGCGGAGCTGCGCAGGCTGCGCGCACTGAAGACGCCACATGGGATCCAGCGCTTCATCGACGCGATGCCGTATCACATCGCCACGACGGCGTGGTCCCCCCGCCGCGTACTGGCCCAGCGAACCGCGCATTGCCTCGAAGCCGCGATCTTCGCAGCGGCCGCGCTCCGGGCGATCGGTCACGCGCCGCTGCTCCTGGACCTCGAGGCGGTGAACGACACCGATCACGTCATCGCGGTGTTCCAGGAGCGCAGGCACTGGGGTGCGATCGCGAAGTCGAACTACGCGTTCCTCGAATACCGGGAGCCGATCTATCGCACGCTGCGCGAGCTCGCGCTGAGCTTCTTTCCGGCGTACTTCAACTTGCGTGGCGATCGCACGCTCCGCACGTTCTCCCGGCCCGTCGACCTCACGCGCTTCGACGCACGGCACTGGATGACGTCGGAGGAGGACGTCTGGTTCATCCCGGAACACCTGCTCACCATCCCGCACACGCCACTCATGCCCGCCGCGACAGCCAAGCGGCTGCATCGGATGGGCAAGCGCGACTTCCGCGCCGGTCTGTACGGCCACCGCTGGGGGTGACCCCGAACATCCGGTCCAACGGGCCCGCGGTCCGACCGATGATTTTCGCCCGAGACGGCCGTCTGTAAGGCAGTGAGCACGATGAGCGAAGCTCCAAAGGCGACGCAGCGCGAGTGGGTCGGTCTGGGCGTCCTCACCCTGGCGTGCCTCGTCTATTCCATGGACCTCACGGTGCTCAACCTCGCGATACCGCGCATCAGCGAGGACTTGAAGCCCAGCAGCGCGCAGCTCCTCTGGATCATCGACATCTACGGCTTCCTCGTGGCCGGCTCGCTCATCACTGCCGGCACGCTCGGTGACCGGATCGGCCGGCGCAAGCTGCTGCTTATCGGTGCGGCCTGGTTCGCGATCGCGTCGCTGCTCGCGGCGTCCTCGACGAGCGCGGAGATGCTCATCGCGAGCCGCGCTGCGATGGGGATCGCAGGGGCCACGATCGCGCCATCGACGCTCTCGCTCATCTTCACGATGTTCCTGGACCCAAAGCAACGCACGACGGCGATCGGCTTCTGGATCGCCGCGTACTCGGCCGGAAGCGCCGTCGGTCCCGTCCTCGGCGGCATCGTCCTGGAATTCTTCTGGTGGGGGTCGGTCTTCCTGCTGGGCGTGCCGGTGATGCTGCTGCTGTTGGTGCTCGGACCGCGCACGCTCCCCGAGTACCGCGATGCGAGCGCGAAACGGCTCGACATCCAGAGCGCCGGCCTCTCGCTCGCCGCGATCCTGCTCGTCATCTTCGGGCTCAAGGAGATCGCACAGGACGGCGTCCGGACGCTACCCGTCCTCGCGATCGTGGCCGGCGTCGTCGTCGGCACCGTCTTCGTGCGCAGGCAGCTCAGCCTCGCCGACCCGATCATCGACGTGCGCCTCTTCCGCATCCGCGCGCTGACCGTCTCGCTCGGCGCGTACCTGCTGAGCATCTTCGTCGCCGTCGGGTACTTCATCTTCATCGCCCAGTACCTGCAGCTCGTGCTCGGGATGTCGCCGCTCGTCGCGGCGCTCTGGTCACTGCCGTCGGCCGCCGGCTTCACGGTCGGCTCGCTCGTCGCGCCACGCGTCATTCACCGCTATCGCCCGTCGGTGATCATGGGAGCCGGACTGATCGGTGCCGCGATCGGTACCGCGCTTCTCGTCGGGCTTCCGGTCCACGACGGACTTCCGATCATCATCGCCGCCTCGATCGTGATGTCGCTGGCGCTCGCCCCCGTCATCACGCTCGCCACAGAGCTCATCGTCGGCAGCGCGCCGCCGGAGCAGGCGGGCGCGGCGACCGGCATCTCGGAGACCAGCGGTGAGCTCGGCGGGGCGCTCGGCATCGCCCTTCTCGGCAGTCTCGGGACGGTCGTCTACCGGACGACTCTCGGTCGCACCGCGCCTGCGAGCGTGCCGCCCGAGGCGGCTGACGCCGCACGCGACACGCTCGGGGGCGCGGTCGCCGTGGCCGCCCAGCTCGCTCCCGATGTCGGAGCCGCTCTCGCCGAGGCCGCGCGCGTGGCGTTCGTCGATGGCATCCACGTCGTGGCCGCGGTGACGGCGATCGTCGCGCTCGCTGCGGCGGTCGCGGCCGCGCGGCTCCTGTGGAGCGTGCCGAAGCGCTCAGGATCCGACTCGCCGGCGACGCAGGAGGCGGCGACCGCCTGATAGCGATCACGCCGGGCGGCCTGCCGACCCATCTCCTGATCCATCGGTGGTGCGAGCGCGGTCGCGTCCCTGGGCTACGCTGCGTTCTCCCGAACGACTCATCCGATCGTCCGTGCGCGCCGTACGACAAGCAGTCATCCCACTGGAGGACACGATGCGTCGCAAGATCGCCCTCTTCCTCATCGCGCTCACGCTCATCGCGAGTCCCGCGACCGCGGGCGAGGCGTTCCCGTCGGTCATCTCGCTGCCGAACGGCTGGCTGCCTGAGGGCATCGCCACCGGCGAGGGGACGACGTTCTACGCCGGATCCCGCCAGACCGGGACGACCGCGGGCGGCATCTACCGCGGCGATCTGGCCACCGGCGAGGGCTCGATCTTCGTGACCGGCGGCGGACCGTACACCGGCATGAAGGTCGATGACTTCGGCCGGCTCTGGGTCGCCGGCGCGGGCACCGGCCGCGGGTACGTCTTCGACGCGACGACGGGCGCACTGCTCGCGACGTTCCAGTTCGTCACGGACACGAACCCGACCTTCATCAACGACGTGGTGGTCACGAACGACGCGGCCTTCTTCACGGACTCGAACCGTCAGGTGCTGTATCGCGTTCCCATCGGCGCCGACGGCACGATCGGCACTCCGGCGATCCTGCCGCTCAGCGGCATCCAGTTCGTGGCGGGCTTCAACCTGAACGGCATCGACGCGACGCCGAACGGCCAGACCCTCATCGTCGTGAACTCGAGCACGGGCAAGCTCTACGCGGTCGATCCCGTGACCGGTATCGCGGACGAGATCGAGCTCGCCGGCGGCGCGACCGTGACGCAAGGGGACGGCATCCTGCTGCACGGCCGCACGCTGTACGTCGTGCGCAACCGCTCGAACGAGATCGTCGTGATCGAGCTCGCACCCGATCTGTCGAGCGGTACCGTCGTCGACCGGATCACCAGCGCATCCTTCGACGTCCCGACGACCATCGCGCGTCACGGGAACGCGCTCTACGCCGTCAACGCGCGTTTCAGCACGCCGCCCACGCCCGACACCACGTACACCGTCGTCCGCGTCGAGCCCTGACCGCTCCGGGAGCGCCGCGCGCGAGCGCGGCGCTCCCGCTCGGCGCCCTCACATCCCACCCACGCTGCGGATCGGCTGCGGGCCTTGACAGCCTTACGCTGTATGGCTATGGTCCGGTGTACGCCGTACGGCGTAAGGGAGAGGCCTGTGGGAGCAGCGGCGCGAACGCAGACATCCGCGCGTCGTTCATACCGCATTCACAGCCGGAACTGACGCTGCGGTCGTACGAAAGGGGGCGCCTGAGATGAGCGCAGCGACGGGAGTGAGGAACATGACGGAAGAGAAGCGCACGACCAGCGGGACCATGAAGGCATTGGTGCAGGAGGGCCGCGGTTCGGCGGAGGCGCTTCACGTGCGCGACGTCCCGCGGCCGCAGCTCGCCGACGGTCGCGTCATCGTGCGCATGCGGGCGGCGTCGGTCAACGCGCTCGATTGGCACACCACGCACGGCGGACTGCTGCTCGAGATCATCAGCAAGGTCACGCGATCGAAGGACGAGCCGATCCGCGGCGTGGATCTCGCGGGTACCGTCGAAGAGGTCGGCCCGAACGTCACCCGCTTCAAGGTCGGAGACGAGGTCTTCGGCAGCGCCCCGGCGTCGTTCGCGGAGTACGTCCGCGCCCGCGAGGACCGTCTGGTCATGAAGCCGCGCGAGCTCTCGTTCGAGCAGGCCGCGACGCTCAACGTGGCCGGGCACACGGCACTGCAGGCCGTCCGCGACCACGCACAGGTGAAGGCGGGGCAGCGCGTCCTCGTCCACGGTGCCGGCGGAGGCGTCGGGACGTTCGCGGTGCAGATCGCGAAGGCGCTCGGCGCGCACGTCACCGCGGTGACCGGTCCGCGCAACGTCGACATCGCGCGCTCGATCGGCGCGGATGAGGTCATCGACTACAGCCGGGAGGACTTCGCGCGACGATCGGCCCGATACGACGCGGTCATCGACGTCGCGGCGATCGCGCCACTGTCCGGTCTGCGGCGCGTTCTCGTGCCGGGCGGGATCTTCGTCCAGGTCGGCGCGCCGAAGAACGGCGGCTGGATCGGGATCTTCGCGCGGATCATCAACGTCATGGTCCGCGCACGGCTGTTCGGCCAGCGCGTGAAGTTCTTCGTCGCGCAGAGCGGCACCGCCGACCTCGAGTACCTGCTCGAGCTCATCGCCCAGGGGAAGCTACGTCCGGTGATCGATCGGACCTATCCGCTCTCGGAGGGTCGCGAGGCGGTGCGCTACCTCGGTACGGGCCAGGCTCGGGCCAAGGTCGTGATCACGTCGGGCTAACGGGACGCGGGCGCGATGCCGGGTACGCTGCTCAGCCGCGCACCGTCACGTCGACGTGCACGCCCTCATCCCGTAACCAGGCGACGCCGTCGACGACCGGTCGCACGTTGAGGCGGAAGGTGCCCGGCGCCGCGCCCCGGACCCTGAAGCTGAACGTCGCGAGCTGATACTCGAGCACGATCTCTTCCGTCTGCGCGGCCACGCGATCCCACGCGAGCCAGTCGACACGCATGGAGTCTGGAAGGGGACGGGGACCGACCTCACCCAGCCGCAGCTCGGACGGGCTGCCTTTGATCCAGGCGGTGTGCCCGACGTTGCGGAACTGGATCGTGATGTCCGCGACCTCGCCAACGTCGATGACCGGCCCGGCCGACTGCGTGTACCACTCGCTGTGGAGCTCGGCCACCAGCGGTGTCCGCAGCGCGGCGGGGTCGATCTCCTCCTCGGGCGGCGAAGGGGATGCGACCTCGATCGGAGCCTGTGGCAACGGCCGCAGCAGCCAACCTCCGAACATCCAAGCTGATGCCGCACCGACGATCAGCGTGAACGCGAGTGCCCCGCGGTGCATGCGTCCGTCCATCGACATGCTCGCGGGCTGCAGCCGGCGTGCCAAGCGAGCTGAGTCGATGCTTTGTGGCACAAAGTAAGTCGTCGTGCGGCCGGAAACGGCCGTTTCTATGCGGCGACGTACGAGCGCAGCTCGACCCCCGACGTGAACCGCTGACTGTCGACCAGGCGGAGCCGGAGCGGCTGGTCGAGCTCGGGCCAGAACGGCTTCCCTGCCCCGAGGACGACCGGATGCACGACCAGGCGGTACTCGTCGACCAGTCCGCGTCGCACGAACTGCGCGGCCAGCTCGGGCCCACCGACAGCGAGGTCGCCGTCGAATTCGCGCCGCACGTCGGCGAGGACCCGCTCGACGTCACCGCGCACGAGGCGACTCCCGTGCTCGACGCGCGCGAGGGTGGACGAAAAGACGAACTTGGGCTGTGGATTCCAGATACGTGAGAACTCGCGCATCGCATCGGTCGCGGATGGGTCGGCCTCCGCCGTCGGCCAGTACGCGGCCATGAGCTCGTACAGGCGCCTCCCATACAGCAGGGCGTCGAAGGTCCGCATCTGTTCGTTGAACCACCGGTGCAGCTCGTCGTCGACCGAGGACCAGTCAGGCCGGCCGTCCGTCGTGGCGACGAACCCGTCGAGCGATACGTTCATCAGGTAGATCAGCTTGCCCACTCGACCTCGCTCACGAGATCTCGATCACGGCTGATCCCGCCAGTTTGATCGTCATCGTTCTTGATCCGGTGACCGACGACGGTCAGGCCTTGCGCTGGCTGAACCGGATGAGGTTGCCCGAGGGATCGCGGAACGCGCAGTCCCTCACGCCGTAGAACTGATCCATCGGCTCTTGCAGCACCTCGCCGCCGCCGGCCTGGATGTGCTCGAAGGTCGCGTCGCAGTCCTCGGTGCTGAAGATCACGCCGCGCAGCAGACCCTTGGCGAGCATCGACTTCATGACGGTGCGGTCGGCGGGGGATGCATTCGGATCGGCGAGCGGCGGCTCGAGGACGATGTTGACGTCCGGCTGGCCCTTTGGACCGACGGTCGTCCAGCGCATGCCCTCGTACTTGACGTCGTTGCGGACCTCGAGCCCGAGCAGGTCTCGATAGAAGGCGAGCGCTTCGTCGTGGTCGTGGACCGGGATGAAGCAGGTGTGCAGTTTGAGATCCATGCGCTCACTTTACGAGCGCCGCGGCGTCCCCGCTTCTTCATTTCTGATCGGTTTGGTCACGAACATGATCACGCAGGAGGGGATGGCTGCGGCCGCCGAGTGGCTCCGCGCACGGTAGGCGCTGGGCGACTCGCCGACGAGCTGCGTGAACCGTGAGCTGAACGAGCCGAGCGACGTGCAGCCGACGGCAAGGCACGCGTCGGTGACCGACACGTCGCCACGCCTGAGCAGCGCTTTGGCCCGCTCGATCCTGCGGGTCATCAGGTAGCTGTACGGGCCCTCGCCGAACGCCGCCTTGAAGCTGCGGGAAAAGTGACCGGTGGACATCGCCGCCGACCGCGCCAGCGCGGGCACGTCGAGCGGCCGGTCGAACTCGCGATCCATGCGGTCCTTCGCCTTCCGTAGCAGCACGAGGTCGCGGATGTCCATAGCGTCAATCGTGCGGTAGGAAGCGGAGACCCGCAGGTCGCGCAGCGCGTGGTGGCGTGTCAGGCCAGATGTCGGAACGGCTCGGGAACGTATGCCGTGAGCAGCTCTCGCCAGCCCGGGCTGAGCGCGTCACTCACCGCGCGGTCGTCCTTGGCGAGCCAGGAGAGATGCCGCAGCCCGTGCTCGATGACCTGGGCCGCGCGCACCCCGGACGGAGCGACGGTCGCCGTGCCGCGAGCGAGCACGGCGCGTTCGATCGGGACGGACTCGAATTGCGGCGACTGCTCGTCGCCGATCACGACGACGAAGCTCAGCAGCACGGTGCCGCGGTCGCGGCGCCACGACGTCGAGTGGACGAGTGTTGGGGTACCGAACAGATCGGTCGAGAGGCGGCGGACGACCTCCATGGGATCGTCCTCCGAGCCGACCTCGATGTACCAGGGCGCCGGCCCGCACGGACCAGCGAGCCGCGGCGTCCCGTGCTCGAGACGGAGAACGAACACCTCTGCCTGGATCGGCCCTTCGGTGCCCCAGACCGCGTCGCGCCCGTCCGCTGTCAGGCCGGACGCGCCCTCTCGAGGATCTGCTCCCTCGTAGCCGCCATGTTGTGGACGCCCTTCGCGTGCTCCTGTACGAGCCGGACGAGCTCGTCGGGATCGCCGCGACTTTCCGTTCCGCACTCGCAGCGGAGGACGAGCACCTGAATCGCTCGTCGTACCTCTCCCATGGGAGAGCATCGTAGTGAGGGCCGCAAGACGAGCGTCGAGCTAGCGACAGACGCCCGACACGCGCAAGGCGGACCGAACGTTTCATCGAACTTCTGAGCCGACGGGCAGACTCGAACTGCCGACCGGCGGTTTACGAATTCGCCTCGGGCGGTTCCAGAGCGTCCCGGTGCGTGTCATTGCTTGTGAATTCGTGCCAAACGGTCTCAGCCTGTTGCGCTCGGTGCCAGGCGTCTGGGGTCAGAACTGGGGTCACAGATCCCATGGGCGACCGGACGCGACATCTCGTCGGAATGGAGGTCCGTCAGACGAACGACCAGTCAGGTGTCAGGTACCCGAGGACATGGCCGCCGAGGGCAGGGTGATTCGCCCTCCCGTGAAGGAGACGGATCAGAGATCGTTTTCAGTCGGTCATGCGGGCGCGTGGACTAACGCGACCGCCAGGCGCTGGGTGCCGTCCCGCCCGGCGATGACGTAGGCGATCATCGCCACCATCCCAAAACTGAACAAGCCGAGCACGAGGTGCACGAGGAACCACGTCTTGTCCTCCAGTTCGGCAGTGTTCAGCAGCGCCCCGATGCACCAGACGAGGCCGCCAATGAAGCCGCCGATCATGGCGAGCGCGGACAACGCGACCAGCGACCATCGTCCAGGCGAACGCCGTCGGCACGATGCCGACAACGTCCGGTCCCATGACGAAGACGCCACTCAGGTAGACGAACCACACTGCGACGAATGCCAGTCGCCACGTCAGAGTCGACGTTCGCCGTAACTCGCTATCCCATCGCGAGTCGCGACGATCACGCCGCCCGCCCGACGACGATTAGCCTCGTCGGGCGAGCGGGATCAATAACGAGCGCGATCCGGTCGCCGTATCGGGTCGCGCGGCCCATGAAGAAGTCGGTGCCGGCGATCGTATGCGCGTACGTGACCCCCCCGTACTCATAGCGATAGGTCGCGAGCCGAAAGTCGGACTCCCCGCGTGTCTCGTCGACATCGATGAGCGTTCCCACGACCTCAACGCCTTCGTCGAGAAGTCGCTGGAGGCTGATGAGACG
>DATEDV010000187.1:0-4479 GCA_035281485.1 Candidatus Limnocylindria bacterium
AGCATTTTGCGTCCCAGGTCGTCGGTGCCGAACGTGTGCGCCGCGCTCGGTCCCTTGAGCGACTGCGTGAAGTCGATGGTGCTGATCGACGCCTGATACACGATCGGACCGATGAGGGTCGCGACCACGAGCACGAAGAAGGTGATGAGCCCGGCCATCGCCAAGCGGTGGCGCGTGAACTGGTGCCAGGCGTCCTTCCACAGCGACCGTGCCGGCCGTCGCAGCTCGACGGCCGTGGGAAGTCGGGTCATCTCGACGTCGGTGGCGGCCACCTACGAGTACCGGATCCGCGGATCGAGGACGCCGTAGAGGACGTCGGCGATGAGATTGAACAGCACGACCAGCGTGGCGAAGATCAGCAGGATCGCCGCGACGACGGGGGTGTCGCCGTTGCCGATCGAGCGCACAAGGAGCTCCCCGATGCCGGGAACGCGGAAGATCTGCTCGGTCACGATCGCGCCGCCGAAGACGGCCGGGATCCCGAGCGCCACCAGAGTCACCACCGGGATGAGGCTGTTGCGCAGCACGTGCCGAAGCACCACGAACTGCTCGCGCAGGCCCTTTGCGCGCGCGGTCCGCACGTAGTCGAGCGGCAGGTGCTCGAGCATCTCCGCGCGCGTGTAGCGCGCGATCGTCGCGGTGTCGAAGAGCGCGAGGACGGTGATGGGCATGATCGACTGCCGGATCTGCTCGCCGAGCGTCTGCAGGCTGGTGACCTCGAGCGTGGAGTCGTAAATGAAGGGCAGCCAGCCGAGCTTCACGCTGAAGATGATGATGAGGAGGAGGCCGGTGAAGAACGTCGGCACCGAGAAGCCGATGAACGCGAACGTCGTGGACATGTGATCGAAGAGCGAGTACCGCTTGATGGCGGAGATCATGCCGATCGGGATCGCGAGGATGATTCCGATCAGGTACGCGACGCCGACGACGGCGAGGGTGTTGGGCAGGCGCTGCCAGATGAGATCGATGACCGGCGACCGGCTCATGAACGAGTAGCCGAAGTCGAGGCGCGCGACCGACGTGACCCATTTGACGTACCGCACGTGCCAGGGGTCGTTCAGGCCCATGGACTCCCGGATCCGCTCGCGCACCTCCGGCGGGACGCGCGGGTCGGCCCCGAATGACGCGAGGGGATCGGTCGGGGCGAGCGCGAGGATCGCGAAGACGACGAAGCTGATGACGATGAGCGTCGGGATGGCGATGAGGAGACGCCTGGCTACGTATCTACCCACGTTGTCGACCCCTCACGCCTTCTGGCCTGACGGATCGGGTAGTGCGGTGGAGGTCGTCCACCGCACTACCCTACCCCGTTCCTAGCCTGTGATGGCTACTTGGCCCAGTCCTGGATCGCGTACATCTCCGAGTCCCAGCCCGTCGGAATGACGTTCTTCAGGGTGTTGGAGATGCCCGAGGTGACCTGCGTACGTGTGACGAGCGGGATGATCACGACATCCAGGATGAGGATGTCGTTGGCCTGCTTGAAGAGCGTTGCGCGCTTGGCCGGGTCCTTCTCGGCACGCAGCTGGTCGATGATCTTGTCGTACTCCGGGTTCTGGTAGCGGTTGTAGTTCGCGGCGTTCCAGTTGTTCGTCTTGCCGGTGGCCTGCTTGCTGGTCCAACCGTTGAGATAGTTCGTGAAGTCGGGGTCGCTGTTGTTCGTGAACATCTCGACGTCGGCCCAGAAGTGGTTCGCACCATCGGGCGAGGTGTTGGTGAAGAAGACGTCCGCGGGAACGGCCTTCAGCTCCACCTTGAAGCCGGCCTTCTCCCAGTTCGCCTTCATGATGTCCTGCGTCTTCTGGCGCACGGTGTTCACCGTGGTCTGGTAGACGATGTTGAGCTTGATGTTGCCCTTGGCGCGGACGCCGTCCGACCCGAGCTTCCAGCCCGCGTCATCGAGCATCTTCGCCGCGGCCGCAGTGTCGAACTTGCTGCAGAACTCGGTCGTGGCGGTGGACTCGTAGTCCGGGACGCCCGTGACGATGTTGCAGCCGGGCTTGCCGGAGAGTCCGTCACCGTAGATCTGCTGCGCGACCGTCTTGCGGTCGGTCGCCATGGCGAGCGCCTGACGGACGATCTTTCCGTCGGGGCCGTTGAAGAACGGGTGCTTGGTGTCGGGCTCGCCGCGCCTGTCGCCGAGCGAGGGGCTCGGGTCCGCGAAGTTGATCAGGAGACGCTCGACGCTCGAGCCGTAGACCGTGAGCAGCTTGCCGCGCGAGCTTGCGTCGGCCATGGGCTTGAGGATGCCGGCCTCCACCTGGAGGTTCCAGCCGTAGTCGATGTCGCCGGTCTGGAAGACCGCACGTGCGGCCGACGGCGCGTCTCCGCCACCCTTGAACGTGACCGTCTTGAAGTACGGCTTGTTCGCGTCGCGGAACTGGTCGTTCATCTTGTAGGTGACCACGTCGCCCGACTTGAACGTGTCGACGACGTAGGGGCCTGTGCCGATCGGCTTCAGGTTGCCCGGCGCGTCCTTGAGCTTCTCGCCCTGATAGGCCTCGAACTGCTTCTTCTGAAGGATGTAGCAGCAGGTGCCGACGCCCCACTGGTAGAAGTTCGGGTTCGGGGCGTCGTAGGTCACGACCACGGTGTTGGCGTCCTTCGCAACGACGGACTTCACGCCCTCGGTCGAGTCCGAAGTCGACACGGCGGTCTTCGGGTCCTTCATCAGCGAGAAGGTGAAGGCGACGTCATCGGCGGTGAACGCGCTACCGTCCGACCACTTCACACCCTGACGGAGCTTCCAGGTGACCGTCGTGAGGTCGGCGGAAACGCCGCCGTTCGCAACGGTCGGGATCTCGGCCGCGAGGCCGTTCGCGAGCGGCTTCGCGTCGGGTCCGTATGACGCGAGCGGCTCGGTGACGAGACGCGCGGCGTCGTTGTCCTTCGTGCCGGTCGCCAGGTGTGAGTTGAGGATCGTCGGCGCCTGCCAGTAGAGGATCTTCAGGTCCTCACCTGCGCCGCGCCGCACGGCCACGGTCGCCGATGCCCCGGGCGTTCCCGTCGCGCCCGTCGGCGGCGGCGTGCCGCAGGCCGCCAGTGTCATTGCTGCGACGGCCACGACGGCCGCCGCGCCACGCCATTGTCTGGTCATTCCTTGTTACTACCTCCCACGCCTTCTCGAATCCCGCATCGCGGAATGGCCCGCGATGAGTCGCAGGCTACCTTCGTACCCCTCTTAGAGCAAGACGGTTCGGTCAGAGGGACTAGGCGCGGAGGCTCGCTCCCAGCTGGTGTTGCAGCCGGCCCTCGATCCGCTTGATGACGCGGTCGACGTCAGCGTCCGTCAGCGTGGCGTCGGGCGAGCGAAGAACGAGCCGCACGGCGAACGACTTCCGTCCTTCGCCGACCTGCGGCCCGCGATACACGTCGAGCAGCGCGACCGACTCCACCGATCCCTTGGCCGCTCCGCGGATCGCGTCCTCGACCGCGGCGTAGGGCTTCGCCTCATCGAGGACGATCGCCAGGTCGCGGATCCCGGGTGGATAGCGCGGCGGCGTCGCGACCTGATGGGAGGCCACGCGCTCGAGGACCGCGGCGACATCGAGCTCTGCGACGAACGTCTCGGACGGCAGCTCCCAGAGGTCCGCGACCCGCGGATCGAGCTGCCCCCACGTCACGATGTCGCGATCGGGAGGACCGCGCCGTTCGGAGCGACCGGGATGGAGCCCGACCGCGCCCGCGCGCGACTCCCCGGCGTCGTGCACGCGCAACGCGGTCAGCGCGCCGTCGAGGATCGCTTTGAGATCCCAGAGGTCGAACGATCGCGCGGGCCCGAGCCACCCTTCGGGCCGCGCGTTGCCGGCGAGGAGGATGCCCGCCATCCAGCGCTCCTCCGGGAGCTCGCGCGCCCGCGGGAGGTAGACCGGAGCGATCTCGAAGATCGCGACGCCATCGCGATGTCGCAGGTTGCGCCGCGCCGTGTCGAGCAGACTCGCACGGATCGTCGGCCGCGCGACGGACTGCGCGGGCGTCGTCGGATTCTGGATCCGCAGCGGCTCCGGCGCGACGGGAGCTCCGTCGCTGGTGAGCCGCTCGAGCCACTGCGGGTCGATCAAGGAATAGGACAGCGTGTCCTGCAGGCCAAGGCCGACGAGCACGTCGCGCAGGCGCTCCCGGAACTCCTCGACGGGATGCGGCTCGAGGAGCGGCAGCGGACCATCCGGCACTCGCGCGGGGAGACGGTCGTAGCCGACGATGCGCGCGACCTCCTCGACGATGTCCTCCGGTATGGCGATGTCGGTGCGCGCCGCGGGAGGCCGCGCAGCGACCGCGTCCCCCGTCTCGCTCACGGCGAATCCGAGTCGCTGCAGCGCCGTGACCGTCTCCTCTCGCGTGATGTCGATCCCGAGATGCCGCGTGAGCTTCGCGAACGGCATCCTCACCTCGGGCTGGATGCGCGGCCGCGGATAGCGGTCCACCACGCCCGTGAGGCGCGCCCCCGCGTGTTCGCGCAGCAGGTGCACGGCCCGCGCGAGC
>DATEDV010000188.1:0-6988 GCA_035281485.1 Candidatus Limnocylindria bacterium
GTACGTCGTGGTGAGCCCATTGAGCGTGTAGCTCTGATGGAAGGATCCCTGCGCGGTGCCGTCGGCCTTGGCGACCGCGCTGAACCCGAACTGCACGTCCAGGAAGCCCTGGAACAGGAAGTGGCCGCCGCCGGTCGCCGCGGCGCCGATCCCGTCATCGGCCGCGACCGGTGCGGCAAGGATCGCGATGCTCGCAAGGACGCTGAGCACGACGCTCGTACGTCGCGTAGGCCTGCTCATGAAGTCCTCCCCATCGAGTTGTCCACGGACGAGGCTGGTCCTCCGCTGCGCCGCGGTCTTGCACGAAACGACCGGCATTGAACGAAACGCGAGCCGCGGCGCTAGTTGTAGCGATGGACGTGCCGGTGGCGTGGGGGAGCCAGAGCGCGGCCCGGCTCGACATCGGCGCGCTCCGATTCATGGAGCTGCGCTTTCCATCGGCGCTCGTTCTGCCCGCCCATGCCCACGACCGGCCGACGCTGGCTGTCGTCATGCGAGGCGGCTTCGAGACGCGGCTCGCCTCCGATGTCCTGGAGTGCGGTCGCGCCAGCCTGCGGGTCGAGCCCGCCGGCTCGACGCACAGCAACCGGTTCGGACCGGCGGGAGCGCATATCGTCGTCGTCCAGCCCGACCCGGCATCGCCGCTGATCGCGCCGGCGCGGGAGGCGCTCGCTCGCGCCGATCATCGACGCGACGAGCGCGCCGAGCGCATCGGTCGCGGGATCGCGAGCGAGCTGCGGCACCGCGACACCGTCTCGCCGCTCGCTCTTCAGAGTCTCGGACTCGAGCTCGTCGCGGCGCTCGCGCGATCGGGTCGTCCGTCACGCGGCGCGCCGCCCTTCGTCGCGCGCGCGACGGAGCTCATCCACGACCGTTTCCTCGAGGGACTGCGCATCGAGACGATCGCCGCGGCGGTCGACGCGAGCCCGAACGAGCTCGTCCGCGCATTCCGCGCGTTCCACGGCGTCCCGATCGGCACGTACACGCGACGTCTTCGTCTCGAATGGGTCGCGCGGAGGCTCACCGGAACGGACGAGCCCGTCGCCTCGATCGCGCACGACGCCGGCTTCGCGGATCAGCCGCATCTCACGCGCGCGTTCCGCGCGTACACCGGTCTCACGCCCGCTCGCTATCGGCGCGACCGAGCGCTCTAGCCGCAGCGCGCGCGTCGCTCCGCTGACTTCGGATAGGGTTCCTGTGACGTGGTGGCGGGGCGGCGCTGGACATTCCTGCTCGACGCCCGCACCGAGAAGGACGTCGCGGTCGCCGCCACGGTGCTCGGCGGCATCCTGTTCGGGGCGCTCGCGCTCGTGCGCCACTGGTCGTTCCACTCCACAGCGTCGGACCTCGCGGTCTTCGACCAGGTGCTCTGGAACACGGTCCACGGGCGCTTCATGGAGTCGACGCTCAGCCTCGCGAATTGCGTGCCGCACCACTTCTTTGGGGACCACTTCTCGCCGGCCCTGCTCTTCATCCTGCCGCTGTACGCGCTCATGCCTCTTCCCGAGACGCTGCTCCTCGTTCAGACCGTGGCGCTCTCCCTCGGCGCGTGGCCCATCTATCTGCTCGCGCGGCGCTTCCTCCCGCTCGGGTGGCAGCGGCTGGTGTGGGTCGCGGCATACCTCCTGAGCGCGCATCTCTCGTTCGTCGCTCTGTACGACTTCCACGAGATCACGCTCGCCGTCGCGCCACTGGGTTTCGCCATGTACTTCCTGGCGACGCGCCGCACGGCGCCGCTCGTCGCGAGCCTCCTCGTTGCGATGCTCGCGAAGGAGGAGGTCGCGCTCATCAGCGTGGGCTTCGGCATCGCGCTCGCCTTCCAGCGCCGCTGGCTCGCGAGCGCGGTCGTGATCGTCGGCAGCGTCCTCGTCTTCGTCGCGACGCTCAAGGTCATCATCCCGGCCTTCGCCGCGGGCGCGCCCTATCAGTACCTGGGGCGCTACGCCAGCCTCGGCTCGAACGAGCTCGAGATCGCGCGCACGCTGTTGACCGATCCGCTCCGGGCCATCGCGGTGCTCGGGGAAGGTGAGGGCGGGTCCAAGGTCGTCTTCATCCTGAGCCTGTTCGGACCGGGTCTGATGCTCGCGGCGCGTTCGAAGTGGGCGCTCATCCCGTCGCTCATCCCGCTCGCCTACCTGATGCTGTCGGACTACGGCGGCCAGCACACACACCACAACCAGTACGGCGCGCCGATCATCCCGCTCGCGCTCGGGGCGTCGATCCTCGGCTTCGCGGCGCTGGGCGAGCGGTGGCGGCGCCGGCTCCTGTTCGGCGTGACCGTCAGCACGCTGTTCTTCGCGTTCACGTTCGGCGGTCTGCCGTTCTCGATCAACTTCGCCGACGCATTCCTCCGCGGCGAGCCGGACCGCGCGCCATCGGGCGAGCCGATCCTGGCGCGCGAATCGCGCTACGAGCCCTTCCTCCCCGCCGTCGGCGCGATCCCGATCGATGCCGCGGTCTCGTCGCGTGACTTCTTCACGACGCAGATCCCACAGCGGCGCTTCAACTACAACCTGGTGGGCCTCGATCCGTGCGATGCGCGGTACGTGATCCTCGACTGGGCGGCGCCGAAGACGAACCGCGACCCCGAGACGCATCGCGCCGACGTCGAGGCCATCAAGGCGCTGGGGTTCGACGAGATCGCCAGCGGCGAGGGACTCTCACTGCTCCGGCGGCGCTGACCGTTCGATCCTCGTCTGCGACCGCCGCCGCGCTCGCTTCCCGGAGCATTGCGGCCATGCCCGGCCCGCTCGTCCTGCTCGTGGTCTCGCTCGGCATCACGATCGTCGCGGTCGTCATATCCGTGCTCGTCCACGAGCTCGGCCATGCCATCGTCGGCTACGCGACCGGACTGCGCGTCGCGCGCGTCAACCTTGGCCCGCTCGAGCTCCGGGACTTCGGTCGGCCGCGCGTGCGCTTCGTCCCGTCGCTGATGGCCGGAGTGGTCCTGGTGCCGTACGAGCGCGACGCCGCGCTCGGCCCGCTGCGGTGGTCGCTCGTTGCGAGCACCGCCGCCGGACCGCTCGTCGGCCTCGCCTTCGGCGCCGGGCTCATCGCGCTCGCCGGCGGACCGCACTTCCGGGAACCGGCACCACCGCTCGAGATCGTCGGCCAGGTGTCGGTGATCCTCGGTGTCCTCAATCTGCTCCCGCTCCGCAGCGGCGAGACCCTTGCCGACGGTCGGCGCGTCTTCTCGCTGCTCCTCCGCACCCGCGAGAGCGGTCACATCCTCGTCGCGACGCTGATGCTCGCCGAGGCACTGTCGGGCCGGCGGCCCCGTGACTGGGACCCAACGCTCCTCGCCGCGATGGAGCGCTCGCCGAACGAGCCCTTCGCGCGGCTCTGCCTCTACGAGGCGGCGATGGATCGCGGGGAGATCGACACGGCCGGTCGTCACCTCGATGCGGCCGTGGAGCTGCGGAAGGAGGACTGGACCTCGGCGGACGCGATCCTGTTCAACGAGGCCGCCTACTTCGCGGCTCGGCACCGAGGGGACGCGCGCGCCGGGCGCGCGTGGCTTGGGATCGCCGACGGCTGGACCGTCGTGCCCTACATGCGCGCACGCGCCGAGGCGGCGGTGCTGTGCGCCGAAGGCCGCGGTCTCGAAGGCAGGCAGCGCGCCGTCGCCGGCCTTGCGGCGCTCGATCGTGCGCATCGTCGCGACGAGGATCTCTGCCGCGAGCAGCTCGCGGAGCTCGCGCGCGGCGCTGGAACGTCGGCGCGACCGCTTCCCGCACGAGCCCGCGCCGTGGAGGACGCCACCGCGTAGCCTCCGCGGACGGTAGATTGACGCCGATGACCCCCCGCGAAGGCGCGCCGGGCGACGCTCTGCTCTTCTACGCCGACGGGTACAAGTTCCCGGACGTCTACCACGTCACGCGCTTCCTCGCGCCCGATCCGATCATCGCGCTGGAGCAGGGCGGCGACGTCACCATCGTCGCGAGCCCGTTGGAGGAGGGCCGCGCGCGCAAAGAGTCGCGTGCGAGCCGCGTCCACAGTTTCGACGAGTTCGGCGGGAAGGAGCTCGCCGGCAAAGGCATCACGCGCGAGGAGCTCGACGCCGAAGTGATCAGGCGGCTCCTCGAGACGCGCGGCCTGCGACGCGTGGTCGTCGCGCCCTACTTCCCGCTCGGCATGGCCGAGCGGCTGCGTGGATTTGGGTTCGAGCTCGTCGTCGAGCGCGGGCTCAGCGAGCGCCGCCGTGCGAAGCGTCCGGACGAGATCGAGGCGCTCGAGGCGACGCAGCGCGCGACCGAGGATGCCTGGGCGCGCGGGGTGGACGCGCTGAAGCGCGCGACCGTGCGCGCGGACGGCACCCTTGAGCTCGACGGCGAGCCGTTCACGGCGGAACGTCTCCGCGCGATCGTGGAGTCCCGCCTGCTCGAGCTGGGCTGCGTCTCGGAGGGCGCGATCATCGCGCCGGGAAAGCAGGCCGCCGATCCGCACATGATCGGCTCGGGACCGCTCCGCGCCGGCGAGGCGATCGTCATGGACATCTTCCCGCAGCACAAGACGACCCGGTACTACGCGGATATGACGCGCACGGTCTCCAAGGGCGAGCCGCCGGCGGAGATCGTCAAGCTGTACGAGATCACCAAGCGCGCGCAGGACGCCGGCATCAAGGCGCTGCGGCCCGGCGTGACCGGCCGCGACGTGCACGAGATGGTCGAGGACATCATCTGGGAGGCCGGCTACGACACGCTGCGTCCCGGGCAGCAGCGCTCGAAGAACGGCGGACCGCCGCGCGGCTTCATCCACGGCCTCGGGCACGGCGTCGGTCTCGAGATCCACGAGCTGCCGACCGTTGGCCGCTCCGGCACGAAGCCCCTCGCGCCCGGTGACGTCGTGACGGTCGAGCCCGGGATCTATCTGCCGGAGCTCGGCGGAGTGCGCCTGGAGGACATGCTCGTCGTGACCGAGACCGGGTCGCGCAACCTGACCCGCGCGCCGCGCCAGCTCGTCGTCTAGCGCGCCGGCCGGCCCATAGAAGCTCTCCTCTACGGCGTCGGCGCCGCCGTCGCGTTCGGGTTCGGCGATTACGCAGCGGCGATGGCCACGCGCCGCGTGGGCGTCGTCCTCACGTCGATCGGGATGCAGAGCATCAGCCTCGTCGGCTACGCCATCGTCCTCGCGCTGCTCGGACGCTGGCCCGTCGCGACGCCCGAGCTCATCGGCTACGGGTTCGTCCTTGGCCTGATCGGCGTGACGTCCGCCGCAGCGCTGTACCGCGCGCTGGCGATCGGTCCGATCGCCGTGGTGAGTCCCGTCGTCGCGAGCTACGCCGCGCTCACCGTCATCCTCATCGTGGCCTTTCTCGGCGAGCGTCTCACCGTGGGTCAGGGCACCGCGATCGCGGTCGTCTTCGTCGGGGTGGTCGTCGCGTCGACGGACTTTGGCGAGCTGCGGAAAACCTTGGGCCGCCCGACCGAGGGTGTTCGCTACGGCCTCGTCGCGACCATCGGCTTCGCCGTCTGGGGCTGGCTGTACGCGGCGGCGGTCCGCGCGACGGACGGCCTCGGCATGATCCTCGTGCTGCGCGCCTTCAGCGTCCTGGCGCTGACGATCTTCGTCGTCGCGCGGCGCACCTCTCTGTCGCCGCTGCGCGATCGTCGGGCGCTCGCGCTCATCGTGGTCGTCGGCGTGCTCGATACGGCGGCGAACGTGCTGCTGTCGGTGGGCATCGCCTCGGGCTTCGCGTCCTTCGTCATGACCGGGAGCGGCGCGTACCCGCTGATCCCGGCGCTGCTCGCGATCCTTGTCCTACGCGAACGCCTCGCCCCTAACCAATACGTAGGTGTCGCAGTCTTGATCGCCGGACTGGTCGCTCTGGGATTGCAGAGCTAGGGAGAGGGCTGGGCGGCGCGACGCCCTGCCCGGCCTGACGGGCCACAGGCCACGCCGGGCGCGGCGCGGGCTTAGACGCGACTCCGCAGGTATTCGATCGCGGCCTGCAGCTGCTGGTCGGAAGGATCGGCGACCACCTGGTCCGGCACGACGCCCTTGCCCGGACCGTTGAGGTCGGCGCCGGTCTTGGCGTCCTGCATCTTCGTGAGTGTCACGAGCAGCAGGCCGCCGTCCGGGAGCTCGCGCGGCTGCCCCGTGCCGACGCATCCGGCGGTCTGAGCGCCCATCACCGTGGCGACGCCGTTCGCTCGCAGGCCGGCGGCGATGATCTCCGAGCCTGAGGCGGAGTTCTTGTTGACCAGCACGACCATCGGTTTGTTCAGCCCGAGGAACTTGCTGGGGTTCGTGTCGACCGCCGTGCGCTGCCCGTCCCGCCCGATCTGGTAGACGAGCGTGCCGCGCTGCAGGAAAAGGCTCGCGACGTTGACCGCGACCGTCAGCTCGCCGCCCGGGTCGTCCCGGAGATCGAGGATCCAGGCCTGCGCGCCCTCGGCTGACCGCTGGCGCGCGGCTGCCGCGAGCTCGTCGGCGACGGTGGAGATGAGCTGCCGCGCCTGCAGGTAGCCGATCTTGGGGTCCTCCATGCGGGAGGTCGTGAGCGGGCTCTGGAAGCGGGCGCGGCTCATGGTGAGGGTGACCTCGCCCGCGCCGCGGAGGAACGTGACCGTCACCTGCGTGCCCTCGGGTCCCTTCACGCGGGTGGCGACCTCCTCGGTGGTGAGCGCCGAGACGTCCTCGCCGTTCACCTTCATGATCTTGTCGCCCTTCTTGACACCGGCGCGCTCCGCCGGGGTGTTCGGGATCACGTCGATGACCTCGATCGGCTGCCCCGGCTCGGGCTGGAAGATCGTGACGCCGATGCCCGAGACCGGCGCGGGCCGCTGGTTGAAGCCTTTCGCGCGGTCCGGATTCAGGTAATAGGTGTGGCACTCGTTCATCGCCCGAGCCATGCCGTCCACGGCGGCGCGCTCCATGAGCGTCTTGTCCACGGTCGGGTAGCGCGCCACCACCCCGTCGAGGGAGGCGGCCAGCTTGGCGAAGTCGGACCAGACGCTCCCGGTCAGGGCCGGGCGGTCGACGGTCG
>DATEDV010000189.1:0-8752 GCA_035281485.1 Candidatus Limnocylindria bacterium
CGCGGCGCAAGCCGTTCCATCTGCTGCGCGACTTCACGCAGCTCGGTCTCGCTCCCGCGGCGCACGAGATGACCGTCGTGAAGGTCGGCTATCTCGTGCCCGAGCTCTTCGCCGCGGCCAGGGGCTGGGTGCTCGGGCTGACGCCAGGTGGCGTCGACCAGGACATCGCGCGGCTGGGTCACCGGGACCTGACGCGGCCGATCCATCCGCTCGATCCGGATATGCCCGCGCCGGACCTCGAGCCGGTCCGCCTGCACTAGCACCTGTTACAGAAGGGGACCAGTCCCAATCGGGCGATGGGCCATTCGGCCCTCCCCCGATGAGAAAGCCGTCCGTCGGCGTTAGTGGGGCGGGTGAACAGCACCAGCACCACACCCGCCACGGCCGCCGGTGGCCGTCAGGTCGGCCAGGTCCTCGCGGGCCGCTACCGCCTCGCGGTCTTCAAGGGCGGCGACGACATCGCCGATGTGTGGCACGCCCTCGACCAATCCACCGAGCAGGTCGTGACGCTCGAGATCCTCCGCGATCGCGACAACGAGGCCGCCCGCCAGCGCTTCCTGGCGGAGGCGCAGCGGATGGCGGCCATCGAGCGGCCGTCGGTCATGCGCGTCGCCGCCATCCACAACGAGATCGCCGAGACGTTCATCGTGTTCGAGCACCTCATCCCGCTGCCGGTCGTGCTCACCGGACTCACCGCCGTCGCGTCGGACGCGCGGCCGGCCACGAAGCCCGCGGACGATCCCGACAAGACCGTCGTCATCGCGCCCAGCGCGCCGCAGGGCCCCGCGCCGGTCACTCCGCCGACGCTCTCCGCGGTCGTCGGGCCGACACGCGCTGCGGACGGCGGAGGCGACGCGTTGAGCGCACCCGCGATCGTCGAGCTCGATGAGACGGCGGCCGCACCTGTTGCGCAGTCGTTCGCCGTGGACATCCAGCCCGCCGCGTCGCGTCCCCTCGACGGCGCGCGGTCCGATGCGGCGCTGATCCTCGGCGAGGTGAAGGCCATCGGTGCGGACGCGCGCCTCCTGCTGCACGAGCTCAAGCTCGACAGATTCGCGGCGGCCGCACGCGCGTTCCTCCCGAAGGGCTTCGACACGCGCGCGCTCTCCGATCGCGTCGCGCGTGCGACGAGTGACGCTGCGTCCCGAATGCGCGCGGCGGCCCAGGAAGCGACCACGCGCGTTCCGAGAAGCGACGCGACGAGCGCCACCGGCGCGGCGCAGACCGCCGCGATGGAAAAGACCGTCAGAGTGGCGAAGACCGTCGGCGTTACCGCGATGTCCACGCTCGCGACGATCGCCTCCGCCGCCGGTCCGATCGCCAAGCGTCTCGCTGCGACCGCGGGCCCGCACCTCTCTCGCGCGCGCGGCAACCGCGTTGTCCTCGCGGGCGTGACGGCCACTCTGCTTCTGGTCGTATTGGTCCTCTCGCCGCTCGACGACACGCTCACCAACACGCTCCGGTCGGGGTCGATCGCGCTGCCGACGGCCGTGCCGTCCGGCGGACTCGCCCCTGCGCCGTTCGAGGTCCCGCCGCTGGCCGAGTACGGCGCGACCTTCGACTCGCAGGGCGCGTACCCGCGCACGACGCCTGGCGGCACGGTCGAGTGGGTCGTCGCCCTGCGCAACACGGGGTCGGCCGGCTGGTACCGGGGCATCGAGGGCGCGCAGGCCGCGCTCGCGCTCGCTGACGGCACCGGCGTCGCGGTCCAGTCGACGCAGTACGTCGCGCCCGGCCAGGTCGGCTGGTTCGTGGTGCGCTTCCGCGCGCGGTCCGAGGTCGGCACGTACACGGTCCAGCTGCTGCCGCGCATCGACGGACGCGGACCGCTGCCCGACCTGGGCATCTACGCGGTCGTCACGGTGGCGAGGAACCCCTAGCGTCGCATCATGCGACGCCTCGCGCGGGCCATCTCGCTCCTGCCCCTCGTGCTGGTCGCAGGCCTCGCGATCGGCCTCGCGATCGCCGGGCGCATCTCCACCCATGACTCCGTGACCGTGCCGTCGACCGCGACGCGGACGCTGTCATCACCGTCACCGACCGCCGGCGACCCCACGGCCAGCCCGACCGCTACCGCGACGCCGACCGCGACGCCGACCACGACGCCGAGCCCGACGTCGAGCGCGAACGCCAACGACGCCGTGGAGATGCTTCGCGTGCACAATGAGCTGCGCGGCGCGGTCGGCGCTCCCGCGGTGCGTGAGGACCGCCGCGTGACGACCGCCGCGCAGCGGCATGCGGAGTACCTCGCGCAGAACAACGCGCTCGGTCACGACGAGACGGTGGGCGCGCCGGGCTTCACCGGCGCGTCCGTGCGCGACCGGCTCGACGCGCAGGGCTATACCGACGCGAACGCGAGCGAGGTGGCGACATCCTTCGGCAGCGGTACGGACGGCGTGCGCTCGCTGTGGGTGCTTCCGTACCACCGGCTCGGTCTCATGCATCCGCACGCCGTCGTCGCCGGCTGGGGCCACGCGGTGAACGCGGGGCGGACCGTGACCGTCGGCGTCATCGTCTACGACTTTGCGGCGCAGGCACCGGATCGTGTGCGCACGCCGGCGGCCGATCAGCGCGTCGCCGGCACGTATTCGGGCGAGGAGGTCCCCGAGGTGCTGCCGTCCGGCGCTGCGCGACCGGTCGGCTATCCGATCATGGTCGTGTACTCGGGCGCGCGGCCGGTCGACCTGCGGAACGCTCGCATCACCGACGCGAACGGACGCGACCTCGCGTATCACGTCGTGCCGCAGCTGTACGAGCGCGATTACGTCGCCATCATCCCGGCCACGCCGCTCGCGCCCGGCACGCGCTTTCGCGTGCGGCTGGACCTCAGCGTCGCCGGCGGCGACGTGACCGAGGAGTGGGAGTTCGAGTCCGAGCGATAGCCGGTCGTGTCAGCACGCGCGGAGCGCGAACGGGAGCGTGCCCGCGACGATGATGCCGAAGATCGCGAGGCCGTCCAGCAGCACGCCGGCGCGCGCGAAGGAGAGTCGCCACGTCGTGCGGGCGGGCGTGATCTGCCGTGCGGCGACGAGCGAGACGACGGCGACAGCTCCGGTGAGCACGGTCACCACGACCAGGAGCACGCGCACCGCCGTCTCACCGAGCGGACCGCACCCGAGCGCGACGATCGCGTAGCTGACGAGCAGGTGCGCGGCCCATGCGGTCGTCCCGCCGAGCAGACCGAACCACAGCACCGCTGTGCCGCTCACAGGAGATACGGTGAAAGGTGCAGCGTCGCCGCGACCGTGACGCCGGAGACCGCGACGAACCACCACAGCAGGACGACGTTCTCCACGGCGCCGTAGCGTCGCCGGTCGAAGTACCCGAGCGAGGCCTGCACGAGCACGAAGACCAGCGCTGCGACCCCGACCACCGCGAGGCCGATCTGGTAGCCAGCGACCGTCGCGAACATCCCGTCATAGGCGCGCTCGATCGGCGCCAGTCCCTGACCCAGGAGGTCGAAGGTGGCGGCGATGGTGGACGCGGCGCCGAGCGCGACCGCGAGGCCGAGGCCGATCGCTAGACCCCGCCGGTCGCCACGCTTCACGGCGCGCAGCGCCATGACGGACGGAACGACGCTCGCGAGCAGGAGCGCGACGCTCGCGAGCGCGACGGCGTGTCGCGGCGGCGCGACGTCGTCCGTCGACGTCCCGGCGTACATCAGATAGAGGTGGCTGTACACGAGCAGCACCAGCGTGGCGCCGAGGGCGACGATCGTGAGCACCGTTCCCCACCAGCCCGTGGACGCGGTGCCGTGTGTGTGCGCGGGAAGGTCCGTCCCGCCGAGCGTCCGGCCCGCGCCGGCAAGCTCACGTTCCTCGCGCGATGGCCAGAGCCAGCGGATCACGAGCGGGACGCTGACGAGGCCGGTGACCAGTGCGACCGCGTAGACCTCGAAGAGCAGCGCCGCCGACGCGAGCGTGAGCGTCGTCGCGAGCGCGAACGGCATGTACGACGAGCCGGACAGCACGACGATCGCGTGCGGGCGCGCCTCGAAAGTCGTGGTCACCGGTGTCTCGAGCCACAATCGTCCTCGCGCCGCGTGCTCACCGGCGGGCGTCCATCGCTCGACGGCGCCGTCGGTCAGCGGATCGCGCCGGACGAGCGGGATCTCGCGGAAGTTGTACGGCGGCGGCGGCGAGGGCACGGACCATTCGAGGCCCGGCGTGCGCCACGGATCGGCCGGTGCCTTCGCGCCGCGGAACAGGCTGAGGAGGATGTTCGCGCCGAAGACGAGGAAGCCGGCAGCCATGACGAAGGCCCCGACGCTCGAGACGAGGTTGTACGCGGTCAGGCCCATGTCGGCGTCGTACGTGTAGACGCGACGCGGCATCCCGAGGAGACCGGCGCTGTGCTGCGGCAGGAAGCACGCGTTGAACCCGACGAAGATGATCCAGAACGCCCACTTGCCGATGCGCTCGTCCATCAGGCGTCCGCTCATCTTCGGCCACCAGTACACGAGGCCGGCAAGGATGGGGAAGACCACGCCGCCGACCATCACGTAGTGGAAGTGCGCGACGACGAAGTACGTGTCGTGGGTCTGCCAGTCGAACGGCACCGACGCGACCATCACGCCGGTGACGCCACCGACGACGAACGTGAGGATGAAGCCGAAGACGTAGAGCATGGGCGTGGCCATTCGCAGCCGCGGCGCGTTCACGATCGTCGCCAGCCACGCGAACACCTGCACGCCACTCGGCACGGCGATCACCATGCTCGCGGCTCCGAACAGTCCGATGACGACGAGCGCCAGGCCGGTGGTGAACATGTGGTGCACCCACAGGCCGAAGCTCATGAACGCCGTCGCGGCGATCGCGGTCGCGACGAAGACGTAGCCCGCGATCCGGCGACCGGTGAAGGCCGGCACGATCATCGACACGATGCCCGTCGCCGGGATGAACATGATGTAGACCTCGGGGTGACCGAAGATCCAGAAGAGGTGCTGCCAGAGCAGCGGGTCGCCGCCGCGGGCCGGGTCGAAGAACGGAAGACCGAACTTCCGCTGGAGCTCCAGGAACGTCGTGCCGACGAGCACGGCGGGGAATGCGATGAGGATCGCGAACGCGACAACGAGCACGCTCCAGGCGAACAGCGGCATGCGATCCAGCGACAGCCCGGGCGCGCGCATCTTCAGGATCGTGACGATGAGCTCGACGGCGGCGGCGATGCCGGCGAACTCGGCGAAGCCGAGGCCGAGGAGATAGAAGTCGATGTTCAGACCGGGGCTGTACGTGCGATCGGTGAGCGGCGGGTACGCGAACCAGCCGGCATCCGGGACAGGCGCCTCGAAGTCGCCCGGCAGCACGAAGCTCGCGATGTCCGGCAGGGTGCTCGCGTAGAAGAGGAGCCCGCCCATGATGAAGCTCCAGATCGTCAGCGCGCTCATCCTCGGGAACGCCATGTCGCGCGCGCCGAGCATGAGCGGCAGCACGTAGATGGCGATCGCCTCGAGCATGGGGACCGCGAAGAGGAACATCATCGCGGTGCCGTGCGTCGTGAACAGCTGGTTGAACTTCGACGCGCTGAGCAGATCCAGCTCGGGCAGTGCCAGCTGCGCGCGCAGCGCGAGCGAATCGAACCCGCTCAGCGCGAAGAACAGGAACGTCGAGGCCATGAAGACCAGACCGGTGAAGCCGTTGTGCACGGTGCGGAGCTTGCCGAGCCATCCCGCCGGCACCGCCCAGAGGCGCTCGAGCTCCCGCTCGCTGACGCTCATCGCATCTGCGCCAGCACGAAGAAGCTCCAGACGAGGACGAGGGCGATCTCGATCGCCGTGAGGATCAGGACGGCTCGCATGCGCGGTCGCTGCGCCGCGAACCGCCGCTCGCGGTAGTAGGTGCGGCCGACCGCGGGAGCCACGAGCAGCAGCTGAGCGACCAGGATGAGCAGGATGAGCGCGATGAGCGTGGGAAAGAGCAGCATCGCCTCAGCCGCCGCCCATGCGCGCGCCGAACGCCGCGGGCGTCTCGGCGGTGACGCGCATCCGCATGTCCGCGTGGTGCAGACCGCAGAACTCCGCGCAGAGCACTGGGTAGGAGCCGGGCCGCGACGCCTCGACGCGCAGCTCGTTGATGCGTCCCGGGATCATGTCGATCTTCCCGTTCAGGCGCGGGATCCACAGGCTGTGGATGACGTCCGACGACGTGACGCGCAGGAGGACCGTTTGCCCGGCCGGGATGAAGACCTCGTCACGGTACGTCCGGCCGTGCTCGGGATAGCGGATCTCGTACCACCACTGATGGGCGGTGATCTCGATCGTGACCGCGGGCGGTGATCCCGCATCGGTGAGCGCGCGCATGTCGCGCAGCGTGACCGCCCACAGCAGCGGAAGGACGAGTGCCGGGAGGAGGATGCCGCCGCCGACGATGATCGCGCCATCGGAGATGCGACCCTCGCGCCAGATCTCCGGACGCGATCGGCGCACGAGCGCGATGCCGAGGAACGCGGCGACGAGGACGACCACGAGGACGGACATGCCGGTCATGAGCCACGCGAGATCCGCGATGCGTGCGGCGTACGGTCCGGCGGGGTCCAGCGTCGAGGCGTCGCCGCCGCATGCCGCGGGCGCGGCGGCCGCGGCGAGCAGGAGCGCGCGTCGCCACACGCCCGGCCGTCCTGCAGGATTCCCGCCGTGACGGAGCGTCGGCGAGGATGGAGGCGAATGGGCGAAGTCGCGCTGGTCGTGGTCATCGCCGCCGCCCTCGGGCTCGGCGTGCTCTGGTGGGGCCAGCGGAGCCTGATGTATTTCCCCTCGGGCGAAGCGGCTCCACCCGCGGCGCGCGTCATCGCCGGTGCCGAGGACGTCGAGCTCGTGACGCGCGATGGCCTGCGCCTCGGCGCCTACTTCGTGCGCGGACGCGGTGAGTCGCCGCGTCCCGCCGTGCTCGTGGCGAACGGCAACGCCGGCGATCGCTCCGACCGCGTGCCCCTCGCCTCGGCGCTGGCGGGCTTCGGTCACTCGGTCCTGGTGTTCGACTACCGCGGCTACGGCGGGAACCCCGGAAGTCCGAGCGAGCAGGGTCTGCTCGATGACGCCCGCGCGGCCGTGGATCATCTCCGGGAACGGCCCGACGTCGACCCCGCCCGCATCGCGTACTTCGGCGAGTCGCTCGGATCCGGCGTCGTGACCGCGCTCGCGGTGGAGCGGTCGCCATCGGCCCTCATCCTTCGTTCGCCCTTCACCTCCTTCGCCGACATCGGGAGCCATCATTACCCGTGGCTACCGGTCGCGCCCCTGGTCCGCGATCGCTACCCGATCGACGCACAGATCGGGAACGTGCGCGTCCCCGTGCTCGTCATCGCGGGGGACGCGGACGACATCGTGCCCGTGCGCTTCAGCCGCGCGGTGCATGAGAAGGCCGCCGAGCCCAAGCGGCTCGTGGTCCTCACCGGTGTGGGGCACAACGATCCGGAGCTCCTCGCGGGCGAGCGGATGATCGCGGCCATCATCGACTTTCTCGAGGCGGCGGAATGAGCGGCCGCCGCTGGCTGGTCGTGATCCTCCTCGTGGCCGCGGGCCTGCTCTGGGCGCCGCTGCTGAAGCCGGCCGGACAGGCGACGATCCTCATCGCGGACATCTACAGCGAGCAGCTCGTCGGCACGAACCTCGCGCGCGCGGCGACGCCCGAGCCGCGCGTCGACGAAGCGGACGACCGCTTTGCCGACGTGCCGATGCGCGTGACGTACTGGCGGCCGGGGTGGGGCGACCAGCATCCGGCGATCATGATCGTGCCGGGCGCCGCGCCGCGGGGCAACGAGGAGCCGCTCATGCGCACATTCGGCGCCACGCTCGCGCGGGCCGGTTACCTCGTGATGCTTCCCGAGTTCCCATTCCTGAAGGCCGGCCGCTTCGAGCCGAGCGCGACGAGGCAGATCGACGCCGCGTTCGCGCGGCTCCGCGCGATGAGCGAGACGAGAGACCGCAGCGTCGGGACGTTCGGCGTCTCGGTCGGTGGCGGCATGCTGCTCGTGGCCGCCGGCCGCGAGCCGGCGCTACGCGAGGCCGCGTTCGTGGCGATCCTCGGCGGCTACTTCGACATCGACACGTATCTCGCGAGCGTCGCCGCACGGAAGCAGCTGCTGGGTGGCACCGTCGTGCCGTGGACGCCGAGCGCGGAGGCGCTCGAGCGCATACCGCCGGCCGCGGTCGATCTCGTGCCGCCGGAGGACCGCGACGCGGTGCGCCAGGCGTTCACGGCGACCACGTACACCGAGGCGCTCGTGCGGATCCGTGCGCTCTCGCCGGCCGGACGCTCCACGCTCGACGCCGTCTCACCGGAAACGGTGTGGAGCGACATCCAGCCGCCGATCTACTGGATCCACGACCCGCTCGACACGTACGAGCCGCTGTCGGAGGCCGAGGCCGCGCGCGCCGCGCCGCGCGACGGTCACATGGTCTTGGTCATCCCGCGGCTGGTGCAGCACGCGGCGCCGGTCGGCGACACCGCGAAGTCGGAGGGGCCGCTGTTCGTGGCGGGTGAGCTGTGGCGGCTGCTCGCCTTCGCGTTCGAGGTGCTGCAGCGCGCCGGCTGAGCGCGGGCGGAGCGCACGCGCGCCCCGCCCGCCCGGCCGGCTACTTCACGATGTACTCGACCTCGATCGTCCCGCGGTAGCTCTCGGCGACCGTCAGGAATCCGACCGCGTCCGCGTTCCACGTGCCGCTCGGCAGCGAACCGCTGCAGTCGCCGTCGCGCTTGGTCGCGGTCTCGGTGGTCACGCCGGGGAAGTTGCCCGAGGACGTCGCGAGCGCTCC
>DATEDV010000190.1:0-3480 GCA_035281485.1 Candidatus Limnocylindria bacterium
TCCGTCCGGAGTTCCTCAACCGCATCGACGCGACCGTCGTCTTCACGCCGCTCACCAAGCCCGAGATACGCGAGATCGTCGAGCTCGAGCTGCAAGGCGTACGCAAGCAGCTTGCGTCGCAGGAGATCACGCTCGTCGTCACCGACGAGGCGAAGGACCACATCGCGTCGGTCGGCTACGACTCGAACTTCGGCGCGCGTCCGCTCGCGCGGCAGATCCAGAACGAGATCGCCGACCCGCTCGCCGAGATGCTGCTCCAGGGCAAGTTCCACTCGGGCGACACCGTCACCGTGCATCCGGCTGACGGCAAGCTGCTCATCGAGAAGACCGAGGCCGTCGAGGCGCCCAAGCCGGTACCGGTCGCGCCCTAGACGCCTCGAGCGCCGCGGCGCTCGAGCTCACGCGGCCTCCCGATCCCGCTACCTTCGATGACGACGCGTGTCCATCGTTCTGATGGCGGGACACCGAGGACGATTCGCGCTCGGACTCACGTCTGCGTCGCCTGCTCACCGATGCTGACGCGCTCCCGTGTTCGCCCCGAGGTTTTGTAACGGTCGATCCATACGGCGCGTCTTGTACCCGCACTTACAGTGACGACATCGTGAGGGAGGCCACCCGCGCTCGTCCGACCCCGAAGACACGCGCGCGCGACGACGTGCAGCGCACGGTCGTCACGGTGCTCAAGGCCGACCTCTCCGGCTCCACGCTCCTCGGCGAGCGCCTCGACCCCGAGGAGCTGCGCCGTGTACTCGGCTCGTATTTCGCGGCGCTGGCTCGCGAGATCCACCGCCACGGCGGTGTGATCGACAAGTACGTCGGAGACGCCGTCTTCGCGATCTTCGGCGTTCCCGAGAAGCGGGACGACGACGCGGCGCGCGCGGTCGTCGCCGCGGTCGCGATGCAGGAGGCGATCGAGCGGGAGAACATCGAGCTGCAGCGGCGCTACGGTCTCCAGCTTGCCTGCCGCATCGGTGTCGCCACGGGCGCCGTCGTCGGCGGTGCGATCGCCGAGGACGTCCAGGCGACGTACACGGTGGTCGGGCCGCCGGTCGGTCTCGCCGAGGCCCTGGAATCGGCGACGCCACTTGGCTCCGTGCTCGTGAGCCCGGCCACCCGTCGCGCGGCGAGCGCGACGATCCGCTTCGCGCCGGTCGAACAGGTGCGCCCGAAGGGCGCGACGCGCACGTTGCCCGCGCACCGGGTGCTCGGGCTGCGTCAGGCGACGCGAACGCGGATCGACGTGACACGCGCCGGAGCGACGAGCGCGTCGCTCCAGGTCACCTCGGAGCGCTCGGACGTCCTCGCCGAGGAGCGGAAGGTCGTGACGGTCCTGTTCGCCGACATCTCGTCGTCGAAGCCGCTGGGCACCACGCTCGACCCGGGCAAGCTCCGCGTCGTCCTCGGCGCGTACTTCGGCGTGCTCGCCCGGGCCATACAGCGCTACGGCGGCACGGTGGACAAGTACATCGGTGACGCGGTGATGGCGGTGTTCGGGGCACCGATCTCCCACGAGGACGACGGCATCCGGGCGATCCACGCCGCACTGGCGATCCAGCGCGCGGCGGAGTCGCTCAACGCCACGCTCGAGACGACGTACGACATCAAGATCGCGATCCGCATCGGGATCAACACCGGCGAGGTCGTGGCCGGCCTCCTTCCGGGTGAGGTGCTCGCGTACACGGTCACCGGCGACGCGGTGAACACTGCGCAGCGCATCGAGAGCGCCGCACCGGCCGGCACCGTCCTCATCAGTGAGTCCACCCTGGCGCTCGCCCGGTCCGCGTTCTTCGTCGAGCCGCTGTCGCCGCTGACGCTCAAGGGCAAAGCCGAGCCGGTGCCGGTGTACCGGGTGCTGGGTCCCGAGCGCCGGGCCAGCCCGCGCGGCGGCCCGAAGATCGTCGGCCGCGACGCCGAGCTCGCGCGGCTCTTCGCTGGCTACCGCGAGGCTCTCGCGCGGCGCGGTCAGGTCGTGCACGTGCACGGCGAGGCCGGCGTCGGAAAGACCCGGCTCGTCGCGGAGTTCCTCTCCGGTCTGCCGAAAGGCACGACGCGCCTGCGCGTCCGCGCGAACTCGTACGAGCAGGCCACGCCGTACGCCCTGGTCGCCGAAGTTCTCCGCCGGGTGCTGGAGATCAGCGTCACCGACGACGAGCAGACGGCGCGGCGCGCGATCGCCGCCTCGGCCGATCTCGCCGCGTCGGGCGATGCTGGGGCCACGCTGCTCCTGGAGCTCCTCGGGTACGAGGTGCGCTCGCCGCTGGATCCCGCCGGCAAGCGGCGGCTCATCGTGACGATGTTCCGGGACGGGCTCGGTCAGCGTACCCAGCGGGAGCCGGCGGTCGTCCTGATCGAAGACCTTCATTGGCGCGATGCGTCGTCGGGCGACGTGCTGCGTGAGGTGATCCCCGCGATCCCATCGCTGCGGTGCCTGTTCATCACGACATCCCGTGAGCCCACGGACATCGCGTGGCCCGCGACGATGATCGCGCTCGACGCCCTGTCGCCCGCCGCCGCGGCGGAGCTCGTCGATCGTCTCGCGACCGCCACGCTCGATGAAGCGACGAAGGCGCTCATCCTCGAACGCACCGGACGGAATCCCTTCTTCATCGAGGAGGTCGTCCGCTCGATGCGCCCCGGCAAGGAGGTCGCAGTGCCCGCGACCGTCCAGGATCTGCTTGAGGCGCGCCTCGACAATCTGGCCGCCGCTCCGCGCCGCGTGGCCCACGGTGCCGCGGTCATCGGTCGCACCTTCTGGAAGCGCGTGCTGGCGCGTGTGGCGCCCGAAGAGGATCTCGATCCTTCGCTCGACACTCTCGAGCGCGAACGATTCGTGAGCCGCGTTCTGCTGACCGAGCCGACCTACTCGTTCGCCCACGCTCTGGTGCAGGAGGTCGCGTACCGCACGCAGCTCATCGCACACCGCCAGAGGACGCACGTCGTCGTCGGCGACGCGTACTCCGACCTGTTCGGCGAGCGCATCGAGGAGTTCATCGACACGCTCGCCTTCCACTATCGCCGTGGCGACGACGACGCCAAGGCGGTCCGGTGGCTCGTCCGAGCCGGCCAGCGCGCGCAGCGCCTGTACGCGAACGCGGAGGCGCTGGACTACTTCCGTGGTGTGCTCGAGCGCGGATCCGCCGACGCCGGAGCCCGCGCGGATGCGCATGAGGCCATCGGCGACGTACACCGCGTCACGGGTCGCTATGACGACGCGCTGGTCGCATACGAGGAAGCGATGGCCGCGAACGAGGATGTCATCGCTCGCGAGCGGGTGCGCAGGAAGACGGGCCTCGTCGAGCAGCTGCGCGGCAAGGCGGAAGAGGCCCTCGCGACGTTCGAGGACGTTCTCTCACGACTGCCCGCGGAGGCCACCGCCGAGCGGCTCCGCACGCTCCTCAGCATCGCGGACCTTCAGTTCCGGAACGGCAAGGCGGACGTGGCCGTCGAGCATCTACGAGCGGTGCTCGCGGAAGGTCGGCG
>DATEDV010000191.1:0-8814 GCA_035281485.1 Candidatus Limnocylindria bacterium
GACGAAGGACGCGATCGCGTAGGCGAGGGTGACCTCCCTGAACCAGTCCGGGATGAACGCGACCGGTGCGCCGATCGCTTTCTCGTGGCTCGCGATCGAGAGCGCGGCGTCCGCGTAGAGGAACAGGCAGAGCCCGATGAAGAACAGCACGCCGCCGATGACGCGCCACCCCGCCCAATGGCCGGACTTTCCGCGAAGCTCGGCCGACGCCGAGCGCGCCTGCGCACCGAGCCGGTCGCTGCCGTTCTCCGCATGCGTCGCGGCCTGATCGACGAGCGGACTCACAAGTCCCACGATCGCGTCGGTGATCGGCTTCACCGGCCAGCTCGGCGCCCGCGTCGCCGTCGCGAACAGTCCCACGATCGCGCGGCCCAGCGCGCGCGCGGGCCGATCGAGCACCGGGCCGAAGTACGCGCGCAGGTTCCGGAGAAAGCGGTTGGGAGCGGACGGCGCCACCCGACGCAGCGCCGGCTCGAGCTCGCTACGCGTGAACTGCGCCGGCGCACGCAGGGCGGTCGCGAGCGTGCCGACCAGGCTGCGTGCGGGATTGCCAAGGAGCGTGACGAGCACAAGCGCGAGCAGGACCAGCGGCCATCGGTCGAGGATCGGCTGCAAGAGGTCGAGGACCTCGGTCATCGTGTCGCTCCCTTCAGCTGCTCGGCGAGCTTGTCGGGCGTGGTCGCGGCCCACGGCAGGAAGACCGGAGCGCGTGCGCCAAGGGACTTGAACGTCGTCTCCCAGTCCTTCTGACCCTTGCCCTGATCGCTCGCGTCGTCACGGTGATAGAGCGCGACGACGACGTCCGCCTGGGCGAGATCGGCGCGCACAGGATTCCCGATGGTGTCGGTCATGTCCGAGAACAGCACGAGCTTGTGGGCCCCGGGATTCGCGGCGAAGACACCGGACGCCACGGCGAGACCGCCGAAGATGTCGGTCCCGACCGGATCCTGCGCCGGCGCGGCGGCGCGGATCGCCGCGGATGCCGTGTCGATGAACGACGCGACGTTACGCGCATCCTCTTCGACGACGCGCTGCTGCAGCTCGGTGACCTTCGCGCGCCACGACTTCGCCGTCTCGTTGAAGGTCCGAACGTTGGCCGCGTACTCGTTGCATTCGAGCTTGTTCACCGGAAGCTTCGGCGGCGTCGGCGCGGTCGGCAGCTCAGGCAGCGGGGTCCGCTTCACCTGCGTGAAGGGCAGGAAGATCTCGCCCGGGTCGTTGGAGTTATGGCTGATCCACGACGCGATGAGCGCGTCACCCGGCCGCAGCTCGAGCTTGGGCAGCACCGCGGCGACCGTGTCGAGCGCGGTGCGTGGCAGCTGCGGCCAGGGATACGAGGGTGAGCGTTTCGCGTCGCCCGTGTACGCACGGTCGATCAGCACCGCGTATGTGACAGGCGTACCGCTCCGTGTCTCGATGGCGACCGACTCGAGCGCCGCCGGCGGGCAGAGCGTCGCGCCGGGGGAGCCGCCCAGCGCTCCGCACGATGCGAGCACCAGCGTCGCGACGACCGCGAGCGTCGCGGCACGGCGCGCAGAATTCGGCATACGACTAATACCGAGTATGCGGCCGGAAGTTTGCGTCTTAGCCCGTTCTTAATCGCGCTTGGCGAGTAAGCAAGCGCGGCGGTCGACTAGAACGGCGTCGTTCGGACGAGGGTGCTCTTCAGACCGAGCGTCGTACGCAGGAAACGGTCGCCCTTCAGATCGACGTTCGCGTCGGTCCCGCGCACGCGGACGGAGATCGGCCGGCCGCCGGGACTCAGGTTGAACTCCATCGAGACGAATTGCCCGATGTCCACGCCGTAGTCGATCGCGATCTCGCGACGGATGACCTCACCGCTGAACCACTCCGACCACAGCCCGTGCGGCATCCCGCCGCGCCGGTCGTACGCCGCGGCCTCGGCGGGGTCCTCGGTGACCTGCAGATATGGCCACCCCGGAACGCACTGCCAGGTGGCGCCGACGCGCTCGGCGTCGAGCACGCAGCCCACGTTCTCGCTGATCCCACCGCTCGCCGATGAGTACAGCGCTCGGATGGGCTTCCCGTCATACGTCAGGATCAGAGCAGCGGTCGCCTCCACGGCGGCGCTCGTGCGCGCGCTCTCGAACGTGTGACCGCCATAGCACTGATCCGCGGTGTCGTCGCGAACGTCCCAGGTGCGGCTCCCCGCCGTCGACTGCCGCCACGCGGCGTACGTCCGCGCGGCGATCGCCTGCGCGCGCAGCGCTTCGAACTCCCAGTGCGAGGGCATCTCCCCCGGCAGCGCGCCGCGCATGTAATCGTCGGACGAGACGAAGTTCACGACCTGCAGGTTGCCGCCCGGCGCAAGACCGACCCGCATGCTTCCGCGGTAGGCCAGGCCCTTCTGATCGACATAGATCGGGTCCCACCACTGCTTGGGCTCGAGCATCAGCGTGTCGGCCTCGGCGAATACCGTCCCGCCGGTCCACTCGTCGAGTACCACGAGCACGCCGCCGTCGCCGTGCCAGAAGCGAAGCGGCTGGTCCGGGCCGGTCTCCGCGTACACGCGCGTCGGATCGGCGTTGTTCACCAGCCGCATCCCACCGGCCGACCGCATTCGGGCGACGCTGCCGATGGTCTGACCGACGCAACCCGTGGACGGCGTCGAGATGAGAACACGGAACGGCTGTGTGATCGGCTGGCGCGCGAGCTGCGATCCGGGGAAGTAGCGCGCGACGATCTGCTCGCCGTTCAGTCGCACGCCTGCGGCACCCATCGCCCACCCCTGCGCGCCCCACTGCGAGAGACCGATCCCGTGACCCCACCCCTTGCCGTAGATGCGGACGCCCGGCCACACGCCGACGACCTCGGTCTTCGTCGGGACTGCGTGCGCGGAGAACCAGCCGATGCCACCGTCCTGGACCATGTCCCAGACGAGGCGGAACTCGCCTTCCTGATCGGGCGCGCGGATGGGGAAGGCCAGCGTGATCTCGCGACCCGGGGCGACATCGTGCGGTAGCGACAGGCGGCCACCATCCCACACGACCGCGTTCCCCGCCGCGTCGATCCAGTGATACCCGAGCCGCACGGGCGTGGGTCCGCCCGCGGGCCAGACCTGCAGCCCGGTGTTCGCCAGGCGCACCTCCACCGGTGTCCAGCCGCCCGGAACGATGGCCTCGGGTGCGGTGGTCTCGCCATAGCCTGCGTCCAGATCCGCCGTCACACGAAGAGCGAACGAGCCCGGTGCCGCACCGCGTGACGAGAACCAACCGACGCCGTCACGGACGAGGTCGGGCTTCACGGTGTAGATGCCGGTGAGTGACGGCACCGCGATCGTCATCGGAACGACATCGCCACCGCCCGCGGGCAGGTCCTCGGGCAGGACCGAGCGCACTCCGTCCCACGCCACGACGCGACCCGACGAGTCGTACAGGTGATAGGACAGCTTCACAGCGTCCGCGCCCGACGATGGCCACGTGACCGACTCGCGATTGCGGATCGCGACAGGGATCGTCACCGTCTCGCCCGGACGAGCAGGCCCGCTCGGGAACGCGTCGTAGGTAACGAGGGAGCTCGTTTCGCCTGCCGTCGCGGTGTTCGTGGTGGCCGACTCGCCGCGGGCGACCGCGATGGCCCGACGGGCCGCGGCCTCCACCGAATCGGTCATGCGCGAGGCGATCGTCGGCGCGCTGTCGAGCGGAACGAGCGCGACCAGAACGATGGCAGCCGCACTGAGCCTGAAGCGACGCGAGGATCCCCTCCGCACTGAAGTGCGGAACGCGGTCGCCCCGCGCGCATGACGGGTCCGCAATGTGACGAAATCAGGTGCTGGGCGTGTGCAGAGCGGTCGAGCGAGCGATTGACCACCCAGCTCGCGCTCGGTGGTCGCGCCAGCGGGCGCATCGCTCACTCGGAAAACTCGCCCGCTCCATCCTTCTCCAAGTCGTCCCTCGTACCGCGGGCTCAGCCCTCGCTCGCGATGCGCCCCTGTCGCGCATGACATGCGCCCGCGGTCTCGCATCGCTCGCTCGTTCCGCGCCGCGTACAACGTCTCGAAGTCGTCGCATTGGCGAGGCGGCCCGTCGATGCGCGCGGGGCCGCTCATAGAATTTTGCGAGTGATGAGGGCCGCGATCCCGCTGATGCTCTTTGCGCTGTTGCTTGGCGCGTGGTCGCCCGCGGAGCCGCGGCTCGCGAACGTCCAGCCGAATGACCCCGTCGGTGCGTGGGATCCAGGCCTGAACTGCATCGGGCGCGTGGACCTGCCGCTCGTGCAGAACGTCGTCGAGGCGAAGTGGTCCCCCGACAGCCGCCGGCTCGCGCTCACCGCGGGCGCGCGCATCCCCTCGACGAGCTCGCCCGTGGGCTGGCGGGAAGAGGAGACCGTTTACACGTTCGACGTCCGCAGCGGCAAGCTCTCGCAGGTCGGCTTCGGGATCCGCCCGGAGTGGTCCGGCACCGGCACGTACCTCTCGTATTGGCCGAAGGACGAAGACCTGCGCGTGATGCGCGACGGGAAGATCGAGGCGAAGCTGCTGATGTCGATCCCCGAGGTCCGGTGGGTCGGCGACCGGCTCATCTACATCATGAAGCGCGACATCCGGGAGTGGGCGAACGGGGAGTGGAGCACCATCGCCCGCTTCGACAAGGACGACGAGCCGGCGTACCCGCTGGACGACGTGTACTGGAGCGCCGACGGCACGCGCTTCACCATGACGCGCTACTCGTACGACGGGAACATCGCGCGCTACATCGGCGACACGGCGACGGCCACGCTGCACCCGCTCGACGTGCCGGGCGCGACGTATCTCGAGTGGTCGCCAACGGGGAACACGCTCCTGGTGCGCTACCCGAACCGGCTCGAGCTCATCGCGGCCGATGACAGCCGGCAGAGCGTGGCGCTTGGGCGTTTCAGCGGACCGATCGCGTCATGGACTGCGGACGGGCGGTCGCTCGTTATCGGACGCGTGTCGTCGACGCTGCCGGCCGGCGACCGCTTCGAGAAATTCTCGGTGTGGGGCGCGCCGCAGGCGCAGGGTGAGGCGCTGCTGCCCAATCTCATCGGCGCACGCACCTTCAGCCCGGACGGCCGCTACTTCACCGGCGTGAGCCGCGAGCGTCTCGACACGACGCGGCTCGAGGTCTACCGCTGCGGCACGTGGGCGCCCGACGATTGGAATGTCATCGGTGATCCGGACGCCGAGGCGCGGCGTGGCCGCATCGAGGGCGACGAGCTGCGCTTCCTCCGACCGGTGGCGGGCGACGTCGCGCAGTTCCGGCAGTTCTCGCACACCGGCGTCGACATCGCCGCGCCCGTCGGGTCGATCATCGTCGCGGCTGACAACGGAACGGTGACCAAGATCGGATGGCACAGCCCCGGCGGCAACGCGGTCTGCATGGCGCACGGTGGCGGTCTCGAGACGTGCTACTTCCACACCTCGGCGGCATTCGTCTTCCTCGGCCAGCGCGTCGTGCGCGGTCAGCCGGTCGCGATGGTGGGCATGACCGGCATCACCACCGGTCCGCATCTTCACTGGGAAGCGAAGCTGTTCGGAGAGCTGATCGACCCGCTCACGCGCTGACGCCGCTTCTCCTTCGGTCTGGCTGACGCCGCTTCTCCTTCGGTCTGGCTAACGCCGCGCCTCCCCTTCGATCGTCACCGCCCCCTCACGCAGCGACACGTTCTGCACGATCACGTTGGCGGGCACGAGGCGAGCGATCGCGGTCTCGACCGCCGCCGCGCTCGACGCGCGGACCGAGTCCGGAAGACCAAGTCCGCCGAGCGTGATCGAGTCGACGCGGACGGCGACACGGCCATCGCTGGCGTAGGGCGTCCCGACCATGACGAACTCCGTCGTGCCGAAGAAGACGCGCGCCGAGGCGGTGAGCCGGACCCCGCCCGCCGTCGTGCGTACGACGGGGTCGCGCACCGTGACGCCGCTCACGGTCTGCGGGAACGCGGTCTGGGCGGCCTCCGTGAGCTCCGCGTCGGTCACCCGCAGCGAGAACGTCGTCTGCGGCGTCGCGGTGGCCGACGCGGTGGCTGATGGCGCGGCCGTCGGACCTGTTCGCGCCGCGGTCGCTGTCGCGGACGGGAAGACGACGCGCGACGGCACGCAGTCGCGCGTGATCAGGACGACGGAGAGGATCGCGACGGCAACGACGGCCAAGCGCGCGAGTGCGCCCACCCGTCAGACCTCGCGGCGCAGCTGTCGCCCGAGCCAGAGCCAGTAGATCGGACCGCCGATCGCTCCGGCGAAGACCGTGACGAGATAGACGACGCCGCCGTTGAGGGACAGCGCCGCGACGAATCCCCACAGGAGCGCGACGGCGGTGACGAGGCCGAGCAGCGCCATGACGCGCGGCATCTTCGATCGCCAGAGGAGCAGGTTCGCGATGAGGAACCACAGCCCGGTCAGCCCGAAGGACATCAGTCCGAGCGGATTCGCCGCCGACGGGGAGACGCCCGCCGGTGTCGCACGGAGATTCGCGACTTCGTAGACGGCGGCGGCCATCGTGCCGACCGCGGCCGCGACGCCGATGAGCGTCGCGAAAAACGCCCACGCTTCGCCGACCTCGCGCGCCCGGTAATACACGGCCACGATCGCGAACAGCGCCCAGAACGCGGCGAGTCCGTACAGGAACTGGAAGACCTGCATGCCAAGACGGAGTCGGCCCAGTTCGGTCAGCTGCGGGTCGGGGTCGGATTGACCCAGCGTCGCGTACGCGAGCACCGCTCCCCATGATGTGAGTGCGAGAAGGACCGCGGCGAGGCCACCGAAGCGGATGAAGGAGCGGTCGTCCACCAGCGCCACGATAGGGCGGCGGCGCTCATACCATTCAGCGCGGTGAGCGACGTCGCGCTGCTGCCGCTGCACGCCGCGTCCGCGCTGATCCACTCGCGCCGCGCGTCGTCGGTGGATCTCGTGCGCGCCTGTCTCGACCGCATCGCGCGCCACGATCGCGATCTGGGCGCGTTCATCACGCTGACGTCGGACAGCGCGATCGACGAGGCGCGGCGCGCGGACTCCGATCTCGCGAATGGCACTGATCGCGGGCCACTGCACGGTATCCCGATCGCGCTGAAGGACCTTTACGACACCGCGGGAGTGCGTACGACCGGCGGGTCGCGCATCTTCGCCGACCGCGTGCCCGAGCATGACAGCGCTCTCGTGGAGCGGCTGCGCGCGGCGGGAGCCGTGCTGCTCGGCAAGCTCAACCTCCACGAGTGGGCGCTCGGCGTCACGAACCAGAACCCCCACTTCGGCCCGGCCTGCAACCCCTGGGACGTCTCGCGGATCCCCGGTGGCTCGAGCGGCGGCAGCGCGACAGCCGTCGCGTCCGGGTTCTGCTACGCGTCTCCGGGGAGCGACACCGGTGGGTCCATCCGCATCCCCGCGGCGCTGTGCGGCGTTGCCGGCCTCAAGCCGACGTACGGACGCGTCAGCCTGCGCGGCGTCATCCCGCTCGCGTGGACGCTCGACCATGCGGGACCGCTCGCGCGAACGGTCCTCGATCTCGGGCTGCTCCTCAACGCGATCGCCGGCTTCGATGCGTTCGATCCTGTCTCGGCGGACATCGCGACCGAGGACTACACGGCGGAGATCGATGAAGACGGCGCGCGAGGCGTGCGCGTGCTCGTGCCCACGAATCACTTCTTCGACGACATCGATGCCGAGGTCGACAGCGCGGTCCGCGACGCGGTGCGCGTCTTCACGAGCCTGGGCGCGGAGGTGACAGAGGCCGCTCTACCGCGCACCGATCTGCTCGCCGCGCAGCGCGTGATCCTCCTCACGGACGCGGCCTCGTACCACCGCGAACACCTGCGCGAACGGGCCGCGGACATCGGCGCCGACGTGCTCACACGCCTGCGTACCGGGCAGACGTTCACCGGCGCCGACTACGCGCAGGCGCGCCGGGATCGCGACGAGCTGCGTCGCGAGTGGGTGGGTGTGCTCCGCGCGTATGACGTGATCCTGTCCCCCACCACGCTCATCGCGGCGCCGCCCCGCGAGGGACAGGACGCGGTCGCGGCAGCGCAACGCCTCACCGCGAACACGCTCCCGTTCAACCTCACCGGACTGCCGGCGATCTCGATCCCGTGCGGCTTCACGGAGTCCGGTCTGCCGATCGGCCTGCAGCTCGCGGCGGGACCGTGGCGCGAACGGCTGCTCCTACGCGTCGCGCGGGCCTACGAGAACGCCACGCCGTGGCACGAGCGCGTGCCGCTGCCATAACAGGATGAGCGCGCACAGTGCCGCGGCCGTGTCGATGGGCTCACCGGGGTCCGTGGAGCCGAAGATCAAGAACACGATGAGACTGACCATCAGCGCGATCAGGAGCACACATCCGCAGCCGGTCACGGCTGAGCGAGCCTAGCATCGCTACCCTCTAGCACCCGGGAGGTGTCCGGCGATGACGCGTGACGAAGCTTGGGAGCTGCTCTGCGAACACACGAAGAGCGACAGCCTGCGCAAACACGGGCTCGCGGTGGAGGCGGCGATGCGCCACTTCGCGCGCAAGCTCGGCGAGAACGAAGAGACCTGGGCCGTCACGGGCCTGCTGCACGACTTTGATTACGAGCGCGACCCCGCGGGCCATCCGCAGAACGGCAAGCCACTCCTCGAACAGGCGGGCGTCCCCGGCAACATCGTCCACGCGATCCAGTCGCACGGCGACCACACGGGCATCCCACGCGTGACCGCGATGGAGAAAACGCTCTACGCCGTCGACGAGCTCTGCGGTTTCGTCACCGCCGTCGCCCTCGTGCGCCCCTCGAAGTCGGTCCGCGACGTCGATGCCGCGTCGGTGCGCAAGAAGATGAAGGACAAGGCGTTCGCGCGCGCCGTCA